>NZ_DATJPM010000022.1 GCF_035506375.1 Methanocella sp. | reverse complement strand
TCCACTTTAAAGCCGCCCTCCAGGAGGGTGTTTATTATTTGGGCGGTCATGAGCCGGGCGCCGCTCCCGATGCGGATGGTCGAGATGCTCGTATGGTACTCGTGGGCGACCTTCCGGATGGTGGGCTCCACCTCGGTGATGCCGACCTGGTAGACCGCGACGACCATGTCGCCGGAGAGCACCGCGATGCCGGGCCTCCGGCCGGGGTCGATGCCGATGACCAGCGGCTCCGCGTGGCCGTTGCCCCTGAGAATGTTAATAGCGCGGTCAATGGTCCCCTGCGGGTCGTCGAAAATGAGCAGGTGGGGGCCTTCCCACTGGATCTTAGAGGCTTCCTCCGCCGTGGTGATGACGACTTTCACATTATGGGGTATGGGGTCGGTGAGCCGGAGAGTGATAAAAGGCGCCTGCCGTTCCTTGAGGAGCGCGACTGCCTCCTCATAGACGGCGAAGTCGGACGTTATGAGCGCGATGATGCCTCGTTCCTTCCTTCAGGACCCTCCCTTCATGGTAACAAATGAGCAATTCCATGATATTTATAAGTGCGCATTGAACGTAAATGTTATGCGCTGCCAAAAGGCGGCCGCCGCGGATTATTTTCGGCGCCTCCAACAACCATATAAATGAGCAGGTCGCAATGTAGGAGGACGAAATGGCGATGGGCGAGACACTTATAAAACGGCTTCCCACGGGCTCGAAAGTGCTGGACGAACTCCTGGGCGGGGGCTTCGAGGCCGGCACGATATCCCAGCTATATGGCGAGCCCGCGAGCGGGAAGACCAACATTTGTTTACAATTAGCCGTCAATACCCTGAGGGCCGGCATGCGCGTCATCTACATCGATACCGAAGGCTTTTCCGCCGAGCGCTTCCAGCAGATCGCCGGCGACGACGCCCGGAGGCTGGCGCAAAAGCTCATCCACTTCAAGCCCACGAGCTTCGAGGAGCAGTACGTGGCCGTCAAGGAGACGGAGAAGATCGTCGGGCAGAACGTCGGCCTCATCATCCTGGACTCGGCCACGGCCTTCTACCGGGTCGAGCTGGAGAGCGGGGACAGCATGCTCCTTAAAAGAGAGCTGGCCAGCCAGGCTACCATTTTGCTGGGCTTAGCCAGGAAGTACGATATCGCCGTCGTTATCACCAACCAGATCTACATGGACGTCGATAAGGAGGAACTCAGGGCCGTGGGCGGGAACATGCTGGAGCACATCAGCAAGATAATAGTGCAATTATCCCGCACCGGCATCGGCACCCGCCAGGCCGTGCTGCGAAAGCACCGATCCATGGCCGAGGGGCAGAGCGCCGAGTTCAGGATCACCGCGACTGGCGTCGAATGATGCATCTGTATTTGAAACTTTGAAAAAGTTTGGTGCCGCCTGGTGATTATTTTAAATATTGGTGAGGCTGGTGTCCATCCTGGTGCGGTTGAAACAAGAGTGCTTACAAGTGGCACCAGGATTACACCAGGCGGCACCAAAATATATTATTATCACCAAACGTCACCAGGGTTACACAAAGCGGCACCAAATGACCTTCAATGATCTTTAAAATATTTCCACCCGGTCTTAGCAAGTCGCATGCGATCTCCTGGCTTTTCCTCAATCCACTTCATAATATTCTTGAAGGGGGGTTTCGGGTCGTGCGTCTCCTTGGGATCCACGTAGCCATCGTACCCGAGGTCTTTCACGTACTCGGCGAACCTCTTTTCCAGCTCGTCCTGCAGGAGACCCCTGACCTCGGTCACCTTCACCTCGTAGCCGGCCTTCCGCAGCGCCTCCTTCGAGCCGACGTTCACGTAGCCCGTGCAGATCTCCACCAGCGTGTCATCGGGGCGGGCATCGAACCGCCGTAGCAGTTCCTGCGTGACCATGGTGGCATAGCCCAGGTACTCGTGGCGCTCGAAGCGTTCTCCCTGGAAATAGTCCACGGGCACCAGGCCGGTCTCGACCCTGGAGCCATCGGTTGCCCCGATCATGACGCCGCCAAGGGGAAATCCCCACCCGGCGTCGTCCACGCTGATTACGCGTCGCTTGACAGCAGGCTTGCGCCCCTCCAGCAGGTCCGTGAGCGTCTTCAGGTCAACGGTCACCAGCTTCAGGCGGCCGCTTTTATCTTTATAGACGCGGGCGTTCCACTTCTCCGGTGCCCGGGCGCCGTCGCCCCGGACGCTCAGCACTACATAGGGGCTGCTATCCCCGGTGTCGGGGAGCCTTAGCCCGCGGATGCGCTCCAGGCAGGCCTCGTCTATCGATCGCACGTCCATGGTGGTGACCTTATATTATAATTGATTTTTTGTAAAAATATTTGCCTCATATCTTCAAGGATGGTTATTAAAATATAATTACAATAATAGTTAAAAGTAGTGTAAGCGAAGTGGATTACTATCGGAAGCCTGCGATGCGATTACGTGTATTTGGCGGCCCAAGGGATTAACGAGCCGCCACTTCAATACCGTCAACTACTAAATGAGATATGACCATAAATATAATTGTCCACTTATGAAGTACGCACGAGAAACCTTATAATCTCGCAAGCACTACAAGTATTACATCAGGTGGCAAAAACGTTCGGGTCACATATCCCATGTGACAAAAAGGGATGGTTGAATGGCTTATTATACAAGATCCGACAGCACGAGTGCTCCACCTGCGTCTTACGGCAGCAAGGCGCGAGAGGGGAGCATCTACATCATAAAATCCGACAGCAGGATAGAGCTGTACGACCCCAATAAGGTGGTCGTTAGCCTCATACGTTCTGGCGTGCCCTACAAGATGGCCGCTGATATAGCGGACGAGCTGCAGTATAAGATATACGACGGCATGTCCACCAGAACATTGCGTACGATTCTGATCAACCTGGTCGACCAGCGGAACCCCGAAGCTGCGCTGAAGTATAAGCAGGCCCACGAGATGTTCGTGAGGACGTCCAGGGGCACGCTCGAGCGCTTCGACCCGAAATTCATCGAGGACTCTCTCGTCAAGGAAGCGGACCTGTCCCGGGAAGTGGCCTCCCACGTCTCAAAGGAGGTCGAGGGCAAGCTGCGCAAGCTCAAGGTCAATTACCTCACCGCGCCCCTCATCCGTGAGATCGTGACGGTCCAGCTTCTCGAAGAGGGGCTTGAGGAAGCGCGCTCGCAGTACACGAGGCTGGGCATGCCGGTGTACGACGTCACCCAGCTCATCGAGAAGGGCAGCAAGGAGAACGCGAACCTGCACCACAACCCCGAGACGATCCACAAGTTCGCCGGCGACCAGATACTTCGCGAGTACCTTTTAGTGAAGATCCTTCCCCGCCATATCACGGATGCCCACCTGCGGGGCGACATCCACTTACACGACGCCGACTACTTCGCCGTCCGGCCCAACTGTCTGCAGCACGACCTGTCCTGGTTCTTCCAGAACGGCCTGCGCGTCGACGGCACGGGCGACCACACGTCGGTCGCGGCGCCGCCCAAGCACGCCATGGTCGCGGCGCTCCACGCCGCCAAGATACTGGCGAGCAGCCAGACCAACATGGCGGGCGGGCAGTCGCTGGACAACTTCAACGTGTTCATGGCCCCGTTCTTCACGGGCATGAGCTACGACGAAGTAAAGCAAGTAGCCCAGGCGTTCGTCTACGAGATGAACATGCAGTACGTGGCCCGGGGCGGCCAGGTCGTCTTCTCGAACATCAACATCGAGCTGACCGTTCCGCCGTTCCTGAGGGACGAGCCGGCCGTCGGCCCGAAGGGCAAGATCGTCGGCAAGTACGGCGACTTCGAGGACGAGCTCATCGTCTTCACCGAGGCCTTACTCGACGTGTTCCTGGACGGCGACGCCCGGGGCAAGCCGCACCTTTTCCCGAACACTATAGTCAAAGTGCGGGACTCGGCCTTCAAGGACCCGAAGCAGCAGGAGCTGCTGCTCAAGGTGCATTACCTCTTCTCGAAGTACGGCACCCCGTACATCCTGAACATGCTGCCCGGGTGGCAGCACCAGGCGGTCAACAGCATGGGCTGCCGCACCCGCCTCAGCGGGGACTGGGCCGACCGGCAGGGCTACCCGAACCCCAGGTATAGCACCATGCGGACGGGCAACATCCACTATCACACCATCAACCTGCCGCGGATCGCCATCGAGGCGAACGGCGACGATAACAAGGTCTTCGAGCTCCTCGACCAGCGGCTCGACCTGTGCCGCGAGTCGCTGGAGATCAAGCACAACCTGATGGAGAGGCGCCTTTACGAGAACAAGCTCCTCCCGTTCCTGACCCAGAAGGGCAAGAGCGGCGAGGACTACTACCAGTTCAAGGACCTGACGCACACGGTAGGATTCGTTGGCTTAAACGAATTCGCCAGGATCCACATGGGCAAGGCCCTCCACGAGTCGAAGGACGCCTACGACTTCGGCATGGACCTCATAAAGTACATGCGCGACTGGGCCGAGTTCCGCACCGAGATGACGGACTGGCGCTGGACGCTCACGCAGTCTCCGGCGGAGTCGACGGCGGGCCGCTTCGCGAAGCTCGACCTCCTCGAGTTCGGCGACCGGGCAATCGTCAAGGGCGACCGGGAGAAGGCCAACGTGTACTACACTAACAGCTCCCACCTGGAGGTCGACGCGGACGTGCCGTTGTTCGAGCGGGCGAGGCTCGAGGGCGAGTTCCACCCGGTATGCAATGGCGGCCACATCACGCACCTCTTCCTGGGCGAGGGCACGCCGAACCCGGAGGGACTGATGTCCTTAACGGAGAAGCTGTGCCGCAACACCAACATGGGCCTGTTCGACTATACGCGCGACCTGACGACCTGCAAGAACTGCTCGACGGCCTCCGGCGGCCTGCAAAAGGCCTGCCAGAACTGCGGCGCCACCGGCTCCGCCCTGGAGTACTACTCGAGGATCACAGGCTACTGCCAGCGCATCGGCAGCGGCGACTCGGTCACGGGCGGCTGGAACGACGCCAAGGTCGCCGAGCTCCGCGACCGGCGCAGGTACTGCATTTAATATAGGGGGGCCATTTGCCTCCCTTTGCTCTTTTTCTTTAGTCGTTTTTATTAGCGATTTATGGGTTTCGAATTTTCCCGTGACACGCAGCGCAGAACTACTGATAGAGAGCTATGGAGGCATAGAGGCAAAAAGTACAATGCACATATTGCCTTGTAATGGAGTGCCGGTAACGTTTATAGTCTTTTAGCTCCATGTTATTCATTCATGAAGCTGAACCTCGGGGACGTCATCCCGACGTCGACGCTGGACTGGCCGGGCAAGGTCGTGCTGGTCGTTTTCATGTGGGGATGCCCCATGAAGTGCCCCTATTGCTCTAACGCACGCTTTATCGAGGTGCCCGAGGACATTCAGCCCGTCGACACCGAGTCTGTCAATGCGAAAGTGCTCGATGCCTCCCGCTTCGTGGATGGCGTCGTGTTCTCGGGAGGCGAGCCCTTCATGCAACCCGCCGCCCTCAAAGAGATGGCCTCTTTTGTAAAAGAGCAGGGCTTACTCGTGGGCGTCCATACCAACGGCGCCTACCCGGGCCGTATCGCAGAGCTGGCGAACACCGGCCTGCTGGATGCCGTATTCCTGGACGTTAAGGCGCCCCTGGAGTACGAGGCGTACCGTGCCGCCTGCAGGGAGCTGGAAATGGACGCCTTTGCCGCGATAAAGCGCTCGCTGGCGCTGTGCTGCGAGCTCCGGCGCGATAATAAGATAAAGTTCTTTGAGGCGCGGACGACCGTTTTCCAGGGCATCAGCGATCAGCCCGAGGACATCGCCAGGATCGCCTGCGCCGTCGAGTGCGCCGACGCCTATGTGGTCCAGCAAGGCCGTCCCGAGGTCGCCATGGACGAGAGGCTCAAGGCCACGGAGTCCATCCACAGGAACAGGCTACTGGAGCTGGCGAGGGCTGCCAGGGAACGGTCGAAGGTTAAAACGGTAAAAGTGAGAACGCACCTATTCGGCGACGAGATCGTAACAGCTTAGGTTAGCTTCTCGTGCGTCTTGATGACGCCGCTCTTCTTTAGGCGCCGGACCGCCTCTTCGTGCATGGCCTTCCAGACGGCCTTCTCGATGAGGTCGCGCCGGTACGTCTCGTCATAGCCCAGGTAGGCGAACAGGACGATGGAAGCGGCGACCGCGACCACGACGAGTACGACTGCAATGGCGAGATACGGCATCTGTGCCAGGACGCCGACGTAGTACATGTACGCCTCCGCCATGATCGCGATGAGAAGCGGCAGGACGAGCCCCGCGTAGGAGAGCCAGACCTTTGAAGGCCGCTGGACCTTAGTATTGGCCTTGAAGCCGGTGACCTGCTCCATGAGGACGAGCGACTCGTTGGTCGTGCAGGTCGCGGTGACGAACGCCGCCGCGTCCCTGTGCTGGCTCTTCGAAAGGGACGGGCTCGACAGCCTCAGGGCCAGGCCGCCAAGAAGCGGTAAGTTACTGAGCCGGCTTTCCTCGGCCCTCTCCTCGACCTCCCCGCGAATGGCATAGACCTTCAGGATCGTTGAAAGGATCAGCTCCTTTCGGTTCACGCGGCTCGCAGGAACGATAGAGTCTTTTCGGATCATGGTCTTATGCCTTGATGAACTATTTAAACGCTCATCTGAGAAAAATGTTGTCGTGCTCCACAATTGCCTGCCGGGTTTTCCACAAGTATTAATATGAGCCCGCGTGTTATGGAGTCTCGTTGAGGTATCAGATTCATGAAGGTCATAGCTTTCGTCGGCATGCCCGGGGCCGGTAAGACCGAGGCCTCGAACGTGGCCCGGGAGCTGGGCATACCCGTCGTGGTCATGGGTGACGTGCTCCGCGAGGAAGTAAAGAAGAGGGGGCTGGCCCCCACGGACGCGAACATCGGCGGGACCGCGAACGCCCTCCGCAAGGAAGAGGGCATGGACGCCATCGCGAAGCGATGCATCCCCGGGATCGAGGCATACGAAGGAAAGGCGAACGCCGTCGTCGTGGACGGCATCCGGGGCATCGCCGAGGTGGAGACCTTCAGGAAGGCCTTCGACGATAATTTTACTCTCATCAAGATCAACGCTCCCTTCGAGCTACGGCTGGACCGCCTGTCGAGACGGGGCCGCTCCGACGACATGGCGAGCCCGGAAGGTCTCCGGCAGCGGGACGAGAGGGAGCTGTCATGGGGCATGGGGAAAGCCATGGAAGTGGCCGACAGGGAGGTCACCAATCTGGACCCCATCGAGAGGTTCAGGGACGAGGTCCGCTCCGTCCTCGTAAAGGAGAGCATCGAGACCACGGTTTCGGCGCTCGTGTTCCCCACCGAGCCCGAGGAGAAGGTAAGGCACGCCATCGAGAATATCTTCCCCGGGGTCAGACTTCATTTTATACGGCAGAAGGGATATGTGGACAGGCTCGAGGGCACGGCCGGCCTCGAAAACCTGCACGAGCTTTTAAGGAAACAGGAGATCCTGGATACCGCCAGGAGCGCCATGTATAAAGGCCTCAAGGACGACGAGGTCTCATTCGAATTAAACAAGCAGGCGGCCTACATGGGCGAGCTCAATTTCCTCGACCACGACGTAGCACTGGGCGGCATCTACGTCACCATAAAATTCAGGGACCCGATGCTCGTCGTCGACTGGCTGGCCCCGGAGACCCGGGAGGGCAGGCCCGTGGAGGAGATAGCGCTTTGAAAGTGGGCTTTTCGGCCTACAAGCTGGTCACGAGGCCCTTCGACTGGGCGGCCGGCCTCGAGGACATGGGTTTCGACGGCTGGGAGATCGTGAGCGAGGGCCAGCAGAAAATAACGAAGGAAAGCCTGCCAGGCCTTATGGACATCATCAACAGCATGAACATCGAAATCACGGTTCATGGGCCGTTCTCCGACCTGAACCCGGCGTCAGTGAACGACGCCATAAGGGATGAGTCGATCCGGCAGATAAAGCAGTGCGTGGAGCTGTCCTCCGACTTTTCAAACATCGTCGTCGTGCACCCGGGCGTCCTGTCGCCCCTGGGAAGCCAGATGCCCGACGAGGCGTGGACGAGGAATGTCGATGCTCTAAGGGAATTATGCGGGCATGCGGAGGAGCGCGGCGTGACTTTGTGCCTGGAGAACATGCCGAACATTGAAAAGCTGCTATGCAGGACTCCCTCCGAGGTCCTCGGCATGGCCGAGTCCGCCGGTTGCGGCATTACGTTCGACGTCGGCCACTCCAACACGATGAAGAACACGGCCGGGTTCTTGAAGGAGAAGGCGAAGTTCACCCACGTCCACATCCACGACAATCTTGGAGTCAAGGACGAGCATCTCGAGCTGGGTAAGGGCACTGTTGACTGGAGCCGGGTGCTTCCGGAGCTTAAGGGCTTCGAGGGCATGACGGTCATCGAGGCCCGCAGCCTGGATGAAGGAAGGAGAAGCCTTGAGTACATCAGAAAACGAGAGCAGCACGCCTAAAACAGCGGTCGCCGAAAAAGAGAAGCCGGAGGGCTTTGATACTTTCAGGGTCTCTATACTGTCCCTGGGCCACCTGGTAAACGACAGCTACTCCAACCTCGTCCCGCCGCTGCTGCCCCTGCTGAAGGCGGCCTACGGCCTGTCCTATGCGGCCTCGGGCATGCTCACCACCGCTTATACCATCACGTCCAGCATCGTGCAGCCGGTCTTCGGCTACTATGCCGACAAGCACGGCAGGCGGTGGCTCGTCGCGCTGAGCACGGCCTGGGTGGCCTTTTTCATGTCGCTCATCGGCCTGGTCTCGTACATGGGCCTGGACAGGTCGGGCTCGTATCTGCTATTATTAACGCTCATCGCCCTCGCGGGCTTCGGCTCTGCCTCCTACCACCCGCAGGCCTCCACCATGGTCCCGCGCATCAGCGGCGACCACAAGGGCTTCGGCGTGTCGCTGTTCTCCGCGGGCGGCAATATGGGGTATGCGATCATGCCGCTGCTCGTAGTGCCCGCGACGGCCCTGTGGGGCCTGAAGGGTACACTGGTCTTCATCATCCCGGGCTTCCTCATGTCCCTTTTATTATACAAATACGCGCCGGAGGCGCCGCAGACGGGAGCGCACCTCAGGGTAGAAGAGCTGATCAGGGACATCACTTCGGTCATCAAGCCCCTCATGGTGGTCTCTGGCATCGTAATCATGCGGGCGTGGGTCTTCTTCGGCCTCATAACGTTCCTGCCCCTTTACTTCGCCATGAGGAACGAGACGTCTGCGATGGCTAGCGCACACATGTTCGTTCTCCTGTTCTTCGGCGCCATCGGCGGCCTCATCGGGGGCGCTGCCTCGGATAAGTTCGGCCGCAAGTTCGTCATCGTTACCTCATTGACCATCACCGGGCCGCTGCTGTACCTGGCGCTGTCCACTAGCGGGCTGGCCGAGTGGGCCCTCACGGCCATGGCGGGCGCGGCGCTACTCGCCTCGTTCTCCCCTGCGGTGCTCATCGCGCAGGATTTAATACCCAATAACCAGGGCATGGCGTCCGGCATCATCCTGGGCCTGGCCATCGGCATAGGCGGCCTGGGCGTGTCGCTCACAGGCGCATTCGCCGACGGCTTCGGCCTCACCACAGCGGTGTACTCGCTGGTACTGCTGCCCGTCGCCGCCACGCTCATGGCCCTGGCGCTGCCCGGCACCATAAAGCCAGCATTTACCACAGAGGGCACTGAGAAATAATTAATTCACCACTGAGGTTCACAGTGGCCACAGAGGTATTTTAAACGCTAAAGGGGACTCGCTTCGCTCGCCCCTCGCAGACCCCGCCTGTATATAGTCCCGGTAGACTCTGTGGTGCCTCCGTGGCCCATTATTAAAAAACCACTGTGCCCATTGTGGACCACTGTGGTAAATTTAAAAGCCACTGTGCCCATTGTGGTAAAAACCCACGGTGACCCCTGTGGTGAATAACAATCCTCAGTGACCACTGTGGTAAATTTAAAAGCCACTGTGCCCATTGTGGTAAAAACCCACGGTGACCCCTGTGGTGGAATGCGCAAACTTTTTTATATCATCTGCCCGATAACGGAGAATCAACAAGGCGAGGATTGTTAAAACGGCCGATAACGGGTTCGACAAGTTCAGGGTATTTCTGCTGGGTCTCGGGCATTTCACGGTGGACGTCTACGCGAACCTGCTGCCGCCTCTTTTGCCTTTATTCAAGCAGATGTACAACCTCTCTTACGCCGCGGCGGCCGGCCTGACTTCGACCTTTGCCGTTACATCCACGCTCATTCAGCCGATTTTCGGATATATAGCGGACCGCTACGGCAAGAAGTGGATAGCGGCGCTGGGAGTCGCCTGGATATCCGTCCTCATGTGTTTGCTGGGGATAGCGCCAGGCTACGCGGCCATCGTGGCGATAGTCGCCTTTGCCGGCCTGGGCTCGGCCATGTTCCACCCGCAGGGCGCCGCCATGGTGCCCAAGGTGAGCGGAGACCACAAGGGAGTGGGCGTATCCATTTTCTCGGCCGGCGGCAGCCTCGGCTACTCGGTCATGCCGCTCATCGCCGTCATGATCGTGGGCTGGTTCGGCCTGCGCTCGCTGCCGTTACTCATCTTCCCCGGCCTCATCGTCTCGTATATGCTCTACAGGTATGCGCCGGACATGGAAGAGGACTGCAGGAAGAGCCATATCGACCTCGGGCAGGTGTTACAGGAAATGGGCAGGGTAAAGGCCCCGCTGGCGACGCTCGTGACGGTCGTGTCCCTGCGGGCCTGGGTCTGCTCGGGCATGATCACCTTCATACCGCTGTACTTTGCCCTGCACTTCAAGAACTGGACCTTCATGGGCCACGATCTGTCTTTAGTGGCCCCCGGCATCACGCTCTTTATATTTTTAATATCCAACGCCATCGGCGGCATCATCGGGGGCGGGGCCTCGGATAAGTACGGCAAGAAGCCGGTGCTGGTCACCGCGTTCTTCGCATCGCTCCCGTTCTTCTACCTGGCCTTCACGAGCCCCGATGCCCTGGTTTGGCCGTTCATCGCCATCGCAGGCGGGTTCATTTACGCCGCCTACCCGGGAACGGTGCTCCAGGCGCAGGAAATGCTCCCCCGCACGCAGGGCATGGCTGGCGGCCTCATCCTTGGTTTTGCCAACGGAGTCGGGGGCCTGTTAGTGTTATTGACGGGAGTCATCTCCGACCACTTCGGGATATTCACCGGCGTGATGTCGCTCATCGGAATTGCCGCCCTCGCGGCCTTCCTGTCGCTGGCGGTGCCCGGGGATAAAGCGTTACAAGCAAAGGTCGAGGCTATTGAAGTTCCTCAGGCTCGCTGACCTGATTTAGCTTTTCCGTTATGCGGCGCAGCGTCTCGGCCATCATCTGCTGCACCTCGACGCTCACGTCGCCCGTGTCCTCGCTGCCCTCGACCCGCTTGAGGGCCTCGATGTTTTTTATGACTTCCTGGATAACCTCCAGCATCTCATCTAAAGAAATAAGGCCCGCATAATAGGCGTAGAAAAACGTGGTGCCCGACCTTGCGACCTTTCTTTTAAACGCGGCTTCCGCCGAGGCTACGTCCTGGCGCTCGTAAGGAGCGCCCATGAATGGCACCAGCTCCGGCAGATGCTCGCCGATCCATGTCATCGGCACCTTGCCGCCCTCCGCCTTGAAGTCGGCGCAGAGCCGCGCGATGACCCACTCCCGCGCCGTCAGGTGCGTCCTCTGCTTGAGGGTGTCGTTCACCTGCTCGTACGTCTGCTTGTTGAACTTCTGGAACCGGGCGTATTTGTTGGGGTCCTCGGCGGTCATAATTCAAAGACGGGGATATAAGCTTATAAAATTTGTTCAAGCAAGGGAGTCTTATCAATATTAAAATATTAAAAAAGTTTAGTGCCGCGTGGCGTAAGCTCCGTGCCGCCTGGTGATTAATTAAAAGATTGATGCCGCCTGGCGTAAACTTGGTGTGGTTTAAATTTTTGTTGCTCTCAGGCGGCACCCAGTCTACACCAAGCCGCACCAAAATATAATATAATCACCAGGCGGCACCAAGTCTACACCAGGCGGCACCAGGGATTTAAAAATATTTGATATGCATATTATTCTTTAAGCGGCACTTCGACTTCCATGAAGTCTTCGGCAACCGCCACGTCCGGGAAGTGCTTCCGGGCATCCTCCAGCAGAGGCTTGATGTCCTCGGAGTAGCGGCTGCTGATGTGCGTAAGTATCAGGCGCTGCACGGCCGCCATGGCTGCCATCCTCGCGACGTCGCCCGACGAGGAGTGGAGCGTCTCTGCCGCCTTATCCGCGGCCTCGTCGGCGAAGGTCGCCTCGGAGATCCACAGGTCTGCGCCACCGAGCACGGAGAGGAATGCCTGGGAGGGAGTCGTATCGCCCGTATACACGATGCGCCTTCCAGGCCGGGGCTCGCCGACAACATCCGAGCTCTTTATTACCTTTCCATTGACTGTAACGTCCTCTCCACGGTGGAGCCTTCCAAATAACGGCCCCTCGGGCACGCCCAGCTCCAGCGCCTTCTCTTTATTGAACCGGCCCAGCCGGGCGTCCTCTATTAAGGCATAGCCCAGGCCGGGGACGCTGTGGAACGTGCGGAACGCCTCGATCTTATATCCGTTACGCTCGACGACGTCGCCGTGCTTTAGCTCGTGCGCCACTACCTCGAAGCCAGGCTTCAGGTAGCCTAAAGAATTTAAAATATCGCAGTACTCCCGAACGAACTTCGGGCCATATATATGCAGCGGCTCCGTCCTCCCCTGGAATCCCATTGTCTGAATAAGCCCCGGGATGCCCAGCGTGTGGTCCGCGTGGAAGTGCGTTAAAAAGATGGAGCCGACGTCCATGAACCCCGAGCGGCAGCACATCATCTGGCGCTGGGTGCCCTCGCCGCAGTCGAAGAGCATCCGCTCGCCCTCTCTTACTATCATGAGCGCCGGCATGCCTCTGTTCGGGCTTGGAACGGACCCGCCCGTGCCTAGGAAGATGACCCTGAGCATGAGAACCGTTTAGTTATACGTGCCGGAGCTATTAAAATGTGGCTCTTGGAGGCCGTATTTTAACATTTGATTAATGAAAAATCTGTAACATGACATTTTCATAGGAAAACTTTGTGAGCCTCCGTGCCATCATGCCTTTGTGGTGAGAATAGTGCCTCCGTCAGCTTTGTAACTTAGATATAAATCAACGTCTAGCTCGCGTGTATGCGGCTATACATATCCCAAACAATAGTATAATAGCCTCAAATCCGGGACTCCTCGCCGTCGTCGGCTGCGGCATGGGCGACGAAACGCGCACCGGCACGAAGGTGTAGTACGTCTTCGGCGCTGGAATGGCCATGGGCGGCCGGATGGAAAGGACGTCCACATATACGGGGATGACAATGTTCGCGGTGACGGTGCCGCTGGTAAGGTTCACCTGCGTGTAGAACCAGCTGCCGTTCCACTCGGCCGTCACGTTATACGTGCCCGGCGGGACGCCGGTGAAGGCGTACGCCCCGGGCAACGAGCTGGAGAAGTTGGAGGTATATTGAGGATTATTGGGGACGACGGCAAAGACGGGAGTCCCATCCTCGATGGCCCATAGCGTGACGGTCGCGCCCGGGACGGCGGCGTTATTGGCCGAGGTCACGATGCCGGTGATGGAGCCGTATTCCTGGGCGAGGGCCGGAGCCGTCGCTAGCACAAACAGCATGGCCACGGCGACCGCCGATAATCTCATCGAAAATTAATATAAAATAATAAATATATAAATATCCGCACGCTTTATTTAAGCCTGGAGAAGTATAATCGGGCGGAGTTGGTGGCGATGGCCACGACGCTGGCCGCCACCATGAGCAGCACCAGCTCGATATCCACCAGGGTCGTCGAGGCGATAATGATGGCGATCGTATTAAAATAGAAGCCGAACGACATGCCCTCGCTGGTCCGCTTTACTTCCTTTTTCGAGAGCGAGATCAGGCCGGCAACTTCCGCCGGGGAAGAGCAGATCGCGTCCTCCAGGCCCTCGAAGCCCAGCGCCTGCTCTTTTACCGTGACGGCGGCGGCGTTCGCGGCGAACCTGGAGATCTCGCAGCCCCGGCCGGCCGCTAGCACGTTCTTGCGATCGGCGCCGAGCTTTCTTATGAACTCGAGGCGCTCGTCGTCGTCCAGGCGGGGCTTTACGATGGCGATGCCCGCTTTCTTCGCGAAGGCGTCGGAAACGGCCGCGGGCTCGGAAGAGAGGAGCATCACGTTCTTGACGCCCAGCTTGTTAAGCCTCTCCACCGAGGCCTTCATGTCGGCGGGGACGGACAGGTCGAAGGCGGCAATGCCCAGAAGCATAGAGCCTTTGAACGCATAGCGGGTCAGCTTCCCCTGGCTCTCGAAAGCACGGGCCCTGGTGAGAAGGACTTCCGGCACCTGGCACAGCCGGGACGCGTCGGCCAAGCCGAGGAGAGAATGTCCGCCCATCTCTCGTGCATCCATGAACGAGGGGTCATCGCCTTTATAGGCGTCCACCACGGCCTTTACATCGCCGGCGGAACTGCCTTCGGAGGGCGCCACGTCCGCCAGCGAGGCCTTATCGGCCACGGAGCCCAGGCCGTCGAAGGCGACGGCGTCCGTCATGCTCATGCGCTCGATGGAGCCGTGGCTCATGAATCCTGCGCCCTGCCTCGACGCCGAAAGGCCGCAGGATATGAGAGACAGCGGCCGGGCGAGGAGCGCCGCCGCCGGGGCCGCCGCGATCAGGATGGCCGTCGCCGCCGTGTAGTTGCCGTAAAAGAGGACCACGAAGCTGATGCCCATGATGGCGACCAGCAGCAGGGCCCGCTCTATGGACTTCGGATAGCTTAGTAGTACCTCGATAGGCTTCCGGGCTTCCGCGAACGCCACGGCGGCCTTCTGGAGGCGAAGCTCGCCCTTTTCCCCGGGCTTTACCAGCACCGTGCCTTCCATCAGGAGCGAGCCGCCAGTCACGGGCGAGCCTTCTATTAGCCGGGAGCCCACGCAGGAGCCCGCCGGAACGGCGAGACCCTGGCCTTCCGCCACCGTGCCGTCCGACGGCACGTGGAATCCTGGCATGACTTTTTGTTCGTGGGCATCGGCCGTTTCAACCCACTCGCCCTTTTCGTTCATGGCCATTGAGGGAAGGAAAAAGCCCATGTCCCTGAACCTTGGCTCGATGTAGCGGTTCAGGATGTTCGAGGCCTGGCTGATGAGCACGATGATGCCCGACGCATAATACAGGGGATGGCCCGACTGGTATGAGTAGAACAGCGGCGCCAGAATGGACATGGCCAGGATGAGCTGCAGGCCGAACTTCCGCTCGAAAAGGTCCTCGAGGGCGTTCTTGAGTATTGGATAGCCACAGATGAAGGCGATAAAGGCCCCGACGAGCGTGGCCGTGTCGCCGGTGATCACATTATAGTAGGTGCCAAGGAATGACAGCACCGTGGCCAGCACCGTTAAGGCGAGCAGAACGAGCTCCAGCCTCCCCCCGGCCGAGTCCATTGGAGCCCTGGACTCCACGACCGGGAAACCGCCCTCGAGCGCCGCGTCCTCCACTTCCCGGGCGCCCGTCCCGGCCATGGCCCTGACGAGCAGCTTACCGTCCTGCGGGATGACCCGCGCCTCGATGACCTCGTCCCGGGCCTTCAGGTAATCTTCAAGCGCCTTTAACCGACGCTCGCCATACGCCCGGATATTGAAAACGAGCCATTGAGGCTTCGAAAGTGGAGAAGTCTTCGCCATATAACCCTTTAAATTAACCTGAGCTTACATTAAACTTTTGAGTCTGGCAGGGTAACGTTATTAGGCCGCGCTGTCATTATTAAAGCGATGCGAACGGTCATCCTGGACGGCTACGTGGACGAGCCCGCCTGCCTGGGCGTCCCCCCTTACATGGCGCCCTACCCACGGTATGTCGCGGGCGCGCTTCCGGGCGAAGCCCTGTATTTCACCATCGACCAGCTGCGAAAGGACGCCTCGATCCTGGAGATCATGAATAAGTCCGACCTGGTGGTCGCTATCGCCGGCGTGACCGTCCCGGGCAAGTACATCGGCGGCACGCCCGCCACGCTGCCGGAGCTGGAGAGGTACGTGGCCGGCGTGAGGGCAAAAAAGATACTGGGCGGCCCCATCTCAATGTTCGGCCCGGGCACCGAGGGCGGTAAGATGGCCCGGCACATGGGAGCCAGCCCCGCGTTCGACATCGTGGCGACCGGGGATATCGAGGCGGTCGTCCACGGGTACCTGACGGAAGGCCTTTCGGTGGACCCGGCTCTGCGCCGGACAGTAAAGGATATCGCGGAATGGGCGGTGAGGGGCGCGAGGATCGTGCCCCTGCACCCGGATTTCCCCTACACGATGCTGGAGATGGAGACGTACAGGGGCTGTTTCCGGGGGACGTGCTCCTTCTGCACAGAGCGTTTCTACGGCCGTCCTGACTTCCGCCCCGTGGAAGACGTCGTCCGGGAGACGGGGGCGCTTTACGCGGCCGGTGCCCGGTATTTCCGCCTCGGCCGCCAGCCCGACCTGCTCACGTACCTGGCGAAGGGCGACGTCGAGTTCCCCCCGCCCAACGTCGAGGCCATCGAGCGCCTCTACCGGGGCATCCGGGCCGCCGCTCCCGGCCTAAAGGTCCTGCACCTGGACAATATGAACCCCGGCACCATCGCCCGGCATCCAGAGCGCTCTCGGGAAGCGCTCAAGGTCATCGTCAAGCACCACACGTCGGGCGACGTCTCGGCCTTCGGAATGGAGAGCGCCGACCCCCGCGTGATAAGGCAGAACAGCCTGAAGGCAATGCCCGAGGAGGTCCTCGAGGCCATTCGCATCGTGAACGAGGTGGGCGGCGCCCGTGGGGCTTCAGGGCTTCCGGAGCTTCTGCCCGGCCTGAACCTGGTGCATGGCCTGCTGGGCGAGACAAAGGAGACCTTCCGCCTCAACTACGACTTTCTAAAGCGCCTGCTGGACGAAGGGCTCCTCCTCCGCCGCATTAACATCCGGCAGGTAATGCCCTTCGAGGGTACCTGCATGGGCGACGTGGGAGATAAAATCGCCCGGAAGCACAAGGGCGTGTTCCACGCCTACAAGGAAAAGATACGAAAGGACATCGACATGGAAATGCTCCGGAGGGTAGTTCCCGACGGCACCATTATGCCCTCCGTCCGCATGGAGCTGCACGACGGCGGCCTCACGTTCGGGCGGCAGATAGCCACGTACCCTCTTCTCGTGGGGATCCCCGCCGCCCTGCCGCTGGGGGCGGTTTGCGACGTTAAGGTCGTGGGCCATGGCTTCCGCTCCATCACGGCCGTCCCGTACCCGCTGGACGTGAACGCGGCTTCGCCGAAGATGCTCGAAAGCCTCCCCGGGGTGGGGAAGAAGCGCGCCATGGCCATCCTCCGGGGCCGCCCTTACGGCAGCGCCGCCGAGTTCGAGGAAAAAATGGACGACGCGGGCCTGGCAAAAAAGCTCTCCGGGTATTTCGTCTACCGCAAGTGAAATCCTTCGCAGGATTCCGCACTTAAGGTTATCGTTCCGCGTGCAGACCGGCTACATGGTGTTATCATGA
The DNA here is from genome assembly GCF_035506375.1 of Methanocella sp. Classification (NCBI taxonomy): domain Archaea; kingdom Methanobacteriati; phylum Methanobacteriota; class Methanomicrobia; order Methanocellales; family Methanocellaceae; genus Methanocella; species Methanocella sp. The sequence goes on along the minus strand of NZ_DATJPM010000022.1, from coordinate 26,509 downwards.
AGCTGTCATGTATCCTGATCCTTGCCGCTTTAGTCATCTCTTTCTCGTCCCCGGCGCTTGCGGCGGCAGGCGCTCAGGTGCAGATCAAGGATTATAAGTTCCAGCCCGCGCAGGTCACCATAGCCAGCGGCGGCACGGTCACATGGACGAACATGGACTCGATCGTGCACGACGTCAAGTTCAAGGACGCCGAGTCGCCTGAGATGAAGAAGGGAGAGCAGTATTCGAAGACCTTCGACAAGCCCGGCACCTACGACTACATCTGCGAGATCCACCCGTACATGAAGGGCCAGGTCATCGTGAAATAAGCGCTTGGAAGGTATTTAAATATATAAATCTAATAATTTAATGAGAACATGAAGATCGAATGGATATACCTGCTCATACTAGTCCTGGCGGTGACCGCCATTTCCGGCTGTACCACGTCCAGCCCCGCCATAACGCCCACCGTGACGCCATTGCCCGCGACAGTCACGCCTGCCCCGACCGCAACGCAAGCGGCGTCCGCGACGGCGGTAGCGACGCCGACGGCCTCGGTCTCGATCTCCGGCTTCGCGTTCCAGCCGGCCGAGGTCACCATCGCAAAAGGCGGCACGGTCACGTGGACCAACAACGACGGCACGACGCACACGGTCAAGTTCCAGGACACCGAGTCCGCGGGGCTGCAGCAGGGTAAGACGTATAGCAAGACGTTCGACTCTACGGGCACGTTCGACTATAGCTGCGGCATTCACCCGAGCATGAAGGGCAAAGTGATCGTCGTATGAGCATCCGCGACATTGCCATTACGATGGTCTGGTTCCAGCCGCTGTTCGCCTGGCTTGGGCTGCTGACGATTTTACTGCTGATGACCACGGCGAGCTACGGGTACCTGCTATTCAAGGGAAAGGTCAGGTCACTTAAAGCGCACATGGCGCTCGCGGCGACGACGATCCTGCTGGCGTTCGTGCACGCTATGCTGGCGATAAGCACGATGATATGAGAAAAAATGATAATGAGCGGCACGGCGTTGTTGAGGGGGGCATATTATCAATTGGCGTCGTGCCGTCAATCCTCCATTGGGGGGACTTCAACCATTTATTTGACATTATTAGTTTTTAATACTTGTTACTGTACAATCGCTTTATCACCAGTAGATTTGCCATTAAACACTTTATTTCCGTGCAATATCGTTTATCCTCATTCTGTTTCGTCCCATGGGCAGCGAATTTCAAGGACGGCAAAAAGGCATCCAAAATAATTATAATAAAGGACTTATCAATGCTCATTTATATGCTCAGCCGGCAGGAATTCTTCGCCCGCGCCCGTGGAGGCCCATACTCGACGGAAGAGCTGTATTCGGCGTACGAAGCCTATGCCATCTGCCCGGCCTTCCCGTCCGACGGGGATTTCCGCTGTGAGCGGTGCGGCGGCTGCTGCCGGAGGCCGTGGCGCATCGAGCCCTCTGTCTATGACATCCAGCGCTGGATCTCGGAAAAGAGGCTGGACATCATCGGGAGCTTAGAGTATATGCCCAGGCGGGGGCCGCCCGCGGGGCTGACGCCGTGCGAGGCCCGGTCCCTCGAAATGATGTGCTCGGGCTTATTCGAGCTGGACGAGAAGCTCACCGCCAGCCTGGCCTTTGCGCTCGGCGCGTCCCGGGAAGGCGCCCTGGTCGTTCCAAAGAAGGAGCATGGCTGCATATACTACGACGGCGCGGGCTGCACGATATACGGGACGAAGCCTGAGGTCTGCGCCCGGTTCCCGGACGCCCGGCTATTTAAAGGCCTTGCGGCACTGCTCCATCAGCGTTAGGTTATCCGGCGTCCCGGAGGCTCCAACGCTTTGCTTATACCTTATGATGCCGCTGGTATCGACGACCAGCATCGTCGGGAACTCGACGTCGTGGATGACCTCGAAGCAGACTTGTGACGGCGTGTCGCTGCACTGCCCCATCTTATAGTCCCGGACCACCGCGTGGTCATCGTCGCAGAGGATCCCGAACGGCAGCCCGAGTTTTTGCACGAGCGCCTTCCCCTCGTCCACTTTCATGATGCTTACGGGAAAGACTGCCACGCCCGCGTCCTTGAACCGGCCATAGTCAGCGGCCAGCGTTTTCAGGCGCTCCGTGCATCCGTGGTTGAAGAAGAATAGCAGGACCGTCTTTTTATTCTTGCAGTCATAGAGCCGTATTTCGCGCCCATCCGTGCTCTTCAGCCGGAAATCCGGGGCCATCTCGCCGACCTCTATGCGATATTCCATGTTATACATAGCAATAAGATAAAAAACCAATTTTGAATTAAAAATATCCCGATTTTAAAGCACGTTTATAAAAAGGAAAAGCTGCCATCAGCTTTCTCCACGACCATACGAGTGCCCTCGCCATCGTGGACGGCGTATAGCCGGCCGGACGCCGGGGCGCCCTCAGGCATGGCGTCGAGCTTTTCCAGCAGCGAGATCATCTCGGCAGTCTCGGCGATCTGCCGCTTCACCAGGGTGCAGGCCAGGTCCGGCGCGTTATCGGTCGCTCCCGTGCCCAGGCCGTCACACTCGTAGAGCTCGAGCTCCTCGCCCTCCAGCCGCATGGGATATGTTCGGCAGATGAGGGGCCGGAGGTCGTAGATAGCGCACCTGCCGCCCCCCAGGAAGGCGCAGTCGCCGTTCTCCTTCTTCCGCAGGACCCACTCGAACGTATGGATGACGCCGCAGGCGTCGACGTCGCCGCTCTCGTGCGGGCGGGCGACGTCAAACCATCCCGAGCCACTGACCGCCATTATGGCCCGTATTTCGGAGGGGAAAATAGTCACGGTGTTATCGCCAAAGCGGCCGCTGCAGCATTTGGCACAATGCCTGCAGCGGAAGCCCGCGGCGGAAACCTGCCCCTCGATGCTGCGGGGGCTTATGGCCCTGAATACCTCCAGCTCCTTTTTTAAGATGGCGATGGAGTCGTGGGTCACCGGCGCGCGCACACCTCTAAAAAGTTCTTGAGCAGGTCGATGCCTTTCTCCGTGTGGGAGACCTCGGGGTGCCACTGCACGCCGTACAATGGCTTATCGACGTGGCACATGGCCTCGATTTCGCAGATGTTCGAGCGGGCTAAAAGCTTGAAGCCGGGCGGCAACTTCGAGACCTCGTCCTGGTGGGACGCCCAGACCTTCGTAGTCGGCCCGATGCCCTTCAGGATCGTGTCCTCGTCCACGACCTCGATGTCCACCCGGGCGAAGCCGCCGTACTTGCCTGTGCGGATCTCGCCGCCGTAGGCCAGGGCCATGAGCTGGTGGCCCAGGCAGATCCCCAGGATCGGCAGGTCGATCTTGATCAGGCTCAGGCCGTTCCCCGCCCTCTCCATAGTCGGCCCCCCGCTAAAGACAAGGCCGTCGGGTTCCATCTTGAGCACGTCCACCACGGACGACGTGTTGGGCACGAGCTTCGCGTCCATGCCCAGGTCCCTTAAAGAGCGGTGGATGAGGTGGCAGGTCTGCCCGTAATTGTTGATGACGAGGATCTTTTGCTTATCCATCGAAAAAGGATTCCGGCGGGAATTATATATAAGCTTTTCCGGTTCGAGACAAGCACCGCTAAGAAAAATAAGAAGTCTCGAAGACTGTTTCAGCCACGAAGCGACTCGAAGCCGGCTCAAAGCTGCTCAAAGATTTTAAATAATTTATTAATGTCTTCGTGTAACTTCAGGCCAGCTTTGCGTCGCTTCGTGGCTGAAACAGTCTTCGAGACTTCTTATAAATTTTAGAGGGACTTAGCTTGTGGAGCGGTACTTCTGGACGAGCACCTTTGCGGCGTCCGCGCCCGCGGAGCCCAGGCCGGCCAGGTCCAGGATAGCCTGCTCGATGGAGACTACCCGGATATCGCCGATCTCGTACGTATCGGCGTCCAGGTCCCGGTCCGGGTTATAGATCTGGAAGCTGACGCCTTTACCCTCGCCCATGAGGCTCTTCACGACTCTGGCGGCGTTCTCGTCCGCGTATAACTGGATGCAGCCGCCGGAGGCCGTGCCCTCAAGGTATAGGTCGGCCGCGGTGAAAAGCGTGCAGGCGGACTTCGGGACGATGCCCTCGATGTTGGCGTACAGCTCCTTCAGCGCCTCCGGCTCGTCCTCGAAGGCGCTCTGGAACCCCAGGCCTTTCAGGCTATTGATGGGGCGCTCCCAGGCTACAGCCTTGAAAAGTGCGTCAATATCGCCGAGCGCCACCTTCCGGTCACTCTCCATCAGCGCGCCCAGCTCCACGAGCTTCTTCACCACGGAGCGGGTCCACGGGTACGAGACGCCCGTGCTCACCGAGGCCTGGTTAACCGTGGCCTCGTTCTTTAAGAAGTAGCAGGCCACCTTCCATGAGCCCGGGGACGTGACCTTCACGGGGTCCGAGGCGCCGCGCCGGGTCGAGGCCAGCTTCTGGAAGGAGCCGCCGGCCTTTTCGAAGGCCGCCTTCGCGTCCGCGGCCATGGAAGGCGCATACAGTTTCAGGTACACTTTTTGGCTCGCGTACCGCTGGGCCACGGTCTTGCCGTAGAGGACCAGCTTGAAGACCGTCTGCATGGTGGCCCGGGTGAGCTTGATGCCGACGATGTAGACCGCACGGTCGTGCTCCAGGATGAGGTCATAGGATTCGAAGTCGTAGCTGAGGGTCTCGATGGCCGAGCCCGGATGCTCTTTCTTCAGGACGTCGATGACCGCCTGGATCCTCGCGTTGATCGGCTGGTATTTCAGGCTCATTTCGAGGGTAAATTTCACCGAATGGATATAAATATCTTTAGATATGCCGGGAAGAAAAAATAAAAAAGAGCGCTGCGGACTTCAGTATACGCCGCAGACCTGGGAGCAGTACTGTGGGCTGTAGCCCATGTTCACGCAGTTCCAGTAGGGACAGATGCTGCCATAGCTGCCGCCCCACCACGGGTAGGAGCCGCCCCACCAGCCGCCCCAGCCATAGTTGTTCCACCAGGGACGGTTCCAGCCGCCGTGCCAGCCACCGCCTTGCCAGCCACCGCCTTGCCAGCCGCCACCGCCGGGCTTCCAGCCGCCGCCCATGCCGCCACCGCCGGGCTTCCAGCCGCCGCCCATGCCGCCACCGCCCATGCCACCACCGCCCATGCCACCACCGCCCATGCCACCACCGCCTCCCATCTTGGCAGCAGCTGTGGGGGCTAACGCGAGCGCGCACGCTATGATGACCAGAATGGCGGTCATTGCTATTCGATACCAATCCATCTTCATCTTATTGCACCCAAAAAATAGACGGCATCGAAACTTAAAATATGATGGTCATTAAAGTCGATGATATACGGATACAGCCTGGCAAAAGGCCGGAGATTATGAGGAAAATTGCAGCTTTGTTATATAACAAGCCACCAGGCCGCCGATAATAAATGCCGCCAACGCCAGGCTATTATTGGATATTTTTAATCGTTAACTGGCCTATACCGCATGGAGCCATGGCGAGCGCTCTGGACAATACTTTCACTGAGCTTTAAATTTGTTTATATACTACGGAAGGCCATCTGTAATTGTCTCCCAGACCATGTAAAACGGGAGACTTGAGGCAAGCATTATGTTAAAAGAATTAGCCAAAGAGATGAGGAAAAAAATCTCCGAGCTGGGCGCCGACGTGCCCCAGAAGGAGATCGAGGCGAAGCTCGACCTCCTCGTGAACCAGTATCGCGTTCCCGAGGAAGAGGCGAGAAGGACCGTTTTTAACCAGTACGTGAGGGACTTGAAGCTCCAGCGGGCCCCTGCCGGCGGAGGGGACTCGCCGCTCACGAAGATCAAGGACATCACCAGCGACGGAAAGTGGATATCGCTCAAGGCGAAGGTCGTGCAGCTCTGGGAGAACGAGAAGGCCTCCATCGCCCAGGCCGGGCTGCTCGGCGACGACACCGGGACCATCAAGTTCGTCGTGTGGACCAAGTCGGACCTGCCCCCGGTCGAGGAAGGCAAGAGTTACATTTTTAAGAACCTGGTCACCGACTCCTGGCAGGGCCGGTTCTCCGTCAAGATGAACAAGACCACCACCATCGTGCCGGCCGAGGACGTCGAGGTGGCCAGCAACGATACGGAGATGACCGGCGCCGTCGTGGACGTGCAGTCCGGCAGCGGGCTGGTGAAGCGCTGCCCAGAGTGTAACCGCATCCTGGTCAAGGGCGCCTGTGTCGACCATGGCAAGCAGGAGGGCGAGTACGACCTCCGGATCAAGGCGGTCATCGACGACGGCAGGACAGCGCAGGACATCATCCTGAACCAGGAGATGACCTACAAGGTCACGGGTATCGACATTAAGGTGGCCAAGAAGATGGCCATGGACGCCGTGGACCCGGCCGTCGTGTACGACGAGATCAAGCGCATCCTGCTCGGCAAGTATTTCACCGTGAAGGGCCCCGTGCTCGGGAGCCGCTACCTGCTCGTCAAGGACATGCAGCCGGCGAGGGCTCAGCTCGACCTTAACACGGCCGTCAAGAAAGTGGAGGGGATCTAAATGCCTATGGCAAGAGAGGTCGCGAAGCGGGTCTTCGCGAAGGAATTCAACGCGTCCACCCTGACATATAAGGAAAGCGAGGACCAGTTCGCGCCTGCTTACGTTCTGACGCCGACCGGCGCGAAATGTAACCGCGTCTTTATCGTGGGCACGCTCACGGAGAAGGAGAACGTCGGCGAGGAGCAGGACACGTGGAGGGCCCGGGTCACGGACCCGACGGGCGCCTTCGTGGTCTACGCCAGCCAGTTCAGCCCGGACGCCGCCCAGGCGCTCTCCGACATCGAGCCCCCCTCGTTCGTGGCGGTCATCGGCAAGCCCCGCGTCTTCAAGACCCAGGACGGCGAAATCCGCGTGTACGTGAGGCCCGAAGCGGTATTGCCCGTGGACACCGAGGCCCGGGACCGGTGGGTGCTTGACGCCATCAACGCCACTGCAGACCGGCTCATCGCCCTTAAGGCAGGCACGGATGCGGACGCGAAGAAGGCGGAAGAGTACTACCACCCCGACATTAAGGAGTACAAGGAGATGCTGCTGAATGCGGCTAAATCCTTAAAGCAGATGGAAGTCAGCGTCGTGAGCGCCAGGTAAGTGGCGCCCACCATTTTTTATTTATTCAAGGCCCTCAAAAAAAGAGTAAGAATGCTTAAGACTTTTCAGCCACGAAGCGGCTCGAAGATTCTCTTAATTATTTATTGTATTATTTGCGATTTTCGTATGTCTGGTAGGTATCTGTTAAACCATAGAGCATGCAGAGAACTTTTCAGATTGAGGCACCGATACCAACATGGCACAGGAACACGTCGATGACCAATATTAAATTTATAAAAATTCTTAGAGCAACTTCGGGCCAGCTTCGAGAACTTAGTGGCTGAAAAGTCTTAGAGCAACTTATCATATTTCGAGGGGCTTAGGTGTCATAGCCATTTGCGCATCGCAGAGCCCGCGCCCGCCAGGCACAGCGCGCCCAGGGCGAGCGACAGGGCGAGCGGCCCGTATTGTACCTTCTCAGGCCCGACCACCAGGATGGTTGGGTTGACGGCGAAGGCCGACCATACGGCCTGCACCTCAATGGTACGCTTCTCGGAGACGAGGCGCTGGCCGCCGTCCACGTGTTCTGCGTAGATCCAGTAGGTGCCCGGGGCAAGGGCGAAGGAGAACTGGCCGCCGTTCACCGAGGGCGAGACCTCCTGGGAGATGCCGTTGCTCAGGTAAACGGTGCCCGAGATGGGCACGGGGTTGGAACGGTTATCCGTGAGGGCGATTATACCGTAGATGTAGCCTGAGGTCGGCTTCGGGTAGTCCAGGACCTTGACCTCGAGGCCGGAGGTGCCCTGGGCGGGATAGAACTGCGTGTAGGAGGTTATGGCGGAGTTGTTATCCGGTATGCTGACCTTGAGCCGCAGGAAGTCCGTGCTCACGTTCAGGAGCCCGAAAACGAAGGTGCCGTTCTCCCCGGAGATGGCGGAGCCCCGGTCCACGAGTAAGTAGTCCTGGGCGGTGAGCGTGGCGTTCATGATGGGGGCGCCAGTTGAGTCCAGCAGCCGGCCGGAGAAGCTGAAGGTGCCGCCCCCGGCTGACGTGTGAAAGACCCGGTCATAGACGGCCGGCGGCAGCGTCGAGGCGTTATCGCTGACAGCCCTGAGCTCGAGCACGACGGCGGTGCCAGCCTCGGAGACGTTGATCTCCGTGTCCCCGGAGCGGTAGACGGTGCCGTTCGAGTAGCCCACGGCGTATAAAGAATGAGGCCCGGTGCCGGTCTGGAGCGAGAAGCGGTTGACGGTAAAAGTATAGATGTCGGAGCCGTTCTGCCGCGAGACGTCGTAGGGCGTCGAGTCGAAGATAGTGCCGTTATCGAGGACGACCAGCGGGTTGCCCGTGCCCATGCCGTCCAGCCGGATGGTGCCCGTGACCTCGCCTATCCGGCGGAGCCTGACTTCAAGGGTCGCGTTGCCGGCCTCGTACCAGACGGAGGTGACGTAATAGCCGTTAACCAGCGCCCGGATGGCGGCGGAGCCCGGCGTGACGTTAAAGGAACAGGTGCCGTCGGGGCCGGTCGTATTGTTGCCTAAGATGGCGTAATTGCCGTTCTCCAGGGAAACGCTCATGCCCGCTGCGGGGAAGCCGTCGGGGCTGAGCACTTTTACGGTTACGGCGGCCTGGTCGGGGTATGCGGAGGCGGCGGGAAAAAGACCGAGTATCAGCGTGAGAGTGACCAGCAGCAGTGTCAGGCGGCGCATTTTATGCTCTCCAGCGCCATGGCGACACGCTCCACATACTCCTTGCGGATCGAGTATGCGAACCGGCCGCCGGGCAGCGGCTCCTTCATGATGATTTCCTTGGAGGAGAGCTCCTTTATATACTTGCTGATGGTGGACTCGGCGATGTCCAGTTCCCTCGAAAGGTCCACGTTCGTGCGGCCGGGCTTTTCGAGCAGCGTGCCCAGCACCTTCCGGGTGGGCTCCCGCCGTATGAAGGAGAGCAGCACCTGGTCTTCCTTGCTGTAGGTGTTTGAGTTCAGGAAGAACCGCACGTACTTATTATCGGCCTTCTGGGAGGTGATGCGGTGGTTGATCCCCAGTATCAGCACATGGTACCTGGCCGTGCCCAGGTTCATGTCGATGCCCCGGGCGATCTCGTATAAAGTGGAGCCCGGGTGCTCCGCGATGAACTTCAGGACGACGTTGCGGTTCTCGTTCTTGTCGAGCCTGGAGCGGGCCCTGGAGACGGCGCCCACGGCGATGAACCGGATGAACAGGTAAGTGATGATCGAGATGGTGAGACCCGTGGCGGGGTCGAATTTCGCGGCCGAGATCTTGCCATCCATGGTGCTGTAGAATAGAGTGCCGTTCCCCTCGGCCATGGCGGTTACCGGGGAGACCGTAGAATACTGCCACTCCTGTCGGCCATCGTTACTTATGGCGGCCAGGCCCATGGCGTAGACGCACTGCGACTGGCCGGATACGATCGGGTACTCGTAGTTATAGTCCGAATAGCTGGCGTAGACGCGGCCCTCCGAAGGCAACACGATCACGTCCGACTGCCCGAAGACCTTTGCGGACGTGCTGCCATACGGGTAGCGCTGCTGGCTGCCGCCCAGGATATCGCTCGAAGTATAGGGGTCGAAGATGTTCCGGATGCTCGTGGCGTCCAGCGTGATCGTTGTCTTCTTATACGTGGGTATGGTGTACGTCCAGAGCGCGGATGCGTTCTTCAGGTCATACGCGGTGAGCTTGAGCGTGTCCAGGTCGGCGAGGCTGCGGTTGGCCGCGGCGCTGCCGGACACGTAGTAGAGGATGCCGTCCTTTCCGGCCTTATAGTTCCAGGAGCGGTATTCGTCGTATGGCACGGGCTGGGACAGGTTGGAGCCGTCGCCCGAGAGGACGTAGACGCTCGATGCCGACTGGTTCGCGCCGTTCACGTGCTCCAGGTAGAAGTTGCCGGCGGAGTCCATGGGCATTAGCTCGAGCAGCCGCGCCGACTCGTTGAGCCGCTTCACCCAGTTCACGGTGCCGTCCGTGTTCATTGAGAGCATGCCGTCCTGCAGGGGCAGGTAGAGCTTCCCCTGGCTATATAGCGGCAGCGAGTCGTACTGCGCCCGGACGTCCTCGCGCAGGAACTGGCGCTCGACCGATTCGCCGATGTCCCGGCTCCAGAGCAGCCGGCCCGAGGCGTCATAGGCGTTCACGGTGCCCGACGGCACGCGGTAATCGTACGCGCCGCCCTCCAGCAGCGGATCGCTGCTGACCGGCGATACGGTGTAGATACGGCCGCTTTCATCGACGGCCGCCGGGTCGGACACGCTGGCGATGGTGAAGAGCACGTGGCCGGAGCTGTCTATGACAGTTTCAGAGTAATCGTGGAACACGTAAACGCGCCCGCCGGATGCATGGATGGACACGCTGTCCAGGGACGAGCTGTCGTAGAGTATGAGCTTGCTTTCCAGGGGCACGCTCCACAGGATGATGCCGTCCTTCGAGATGGCGAAGACCTGGGTGAAATTATCCACAGTTGTGATATCAGTGGAAGTCACGGTGATGTTGGGCCGGGCATAGACGTAGAGAACGCCGTCCGAAGAGGCCACCGTGGGGCTGACCTCGGTCGTGCCCGTGAACCCGCCCACCAGGATGTCGCCCGTATCCTTGAGCCGGAGCCACTCGTTGGAGATGCTCCACTTGTCCGGTATGGTCAGGTTCCAGGCCGGACGGCCTTCGCTGTCGATGGCGTAGATACTGTTGCCCGTAAAAGAGTATAATATGCCGTTATCGCCCGCATACATATAGCGGGGCTGGTCGTAGGTGGGTGTCGTCCATTTTATGGCCGCCGCAGTGGTGCTGGTGCTGATCATGGCATAGACCGTGAATGCCAGGAAGACGATAACCAGTGCTATCACTGCTTCAAAGAGTATACTCTTTTTCTTTGACACACGTTATACTTCTGAGGTAGCTTAAATATACTTTCTGTCATAATCGCTAAAGAAGGGGATAAAAGGCATGCTTTGGGGGTTTATTCTAATTTTACCGGTCGGTTGCCGCATATTCGGCTTTTGGCTAACTGTATGACCGGCGCACGCGGATTTGCGTCTTTAGCGATTATGAGAGAGAGCATATATACTCTCGGCCCATAGGAGTGATTGTAGCAGGGTTTCATGCCCTGGAGAATCGATGGAAACGAGCCCCGTGGCGATCTCACATCATGCCGAGTGCAAAGGCATACAGCTCATCGCCGCAGCCGTTTTTTCAGGGCTATTTCATCGATAAAAAAGACCACAAGCTGCCTATAAAAGGAGGGGCGCGGTCTCCCATACCGGCGCCCCGCCTCCCATGTCTTTTAGAAGAATATCCAGATCATAACAATCTAGTTTTAAGAGCACGAAGGGCACAGAGGACACTATTCTCACTATAAAGGCACGGTTATACGGAGCAAAATTGCTTTAATAATGCTAACTATCATTTTTATCGCAAGCCATACCATCATTTATCTTCGAGAACCTGGATGCCTCGACGATCATGGTTACTAATGCTTTTTAACTATTATCGCAGCGGTAAGCAGCGTTAATATAGATATAAGAAATGTCGGCGCTGGCGTGGCGAATGGAGAGCCCGAGGAACTTGCAGTAGAAGATGCCTTATGGTACATATTAAGCCGGGCATCCTTTATCGGTACGGACACGTCGCCCGAAGCCTGGTACCACACGTCGAAATAGGCGGCGTTCGTGTATGTCTGGCGAAGGTCGTTATAGAAGACCCTGACCGTGCACAAATTCGTGCCGACGTCCACGTTCGCGAAAACGAAATTACCGGAGGCGTCCGTCTTGACTGAAGTGATCTCCGTGCGGTCGCCGTTAAAGAGCGTGACGTCGGCGCCCTGGACAGGGTTACCGGCGGCGTCGGTCACCGAACCATGAACGGTACAGGTACTGGCAGTGGCCGGAGCGGTGCAGATGGCCAGCAGGACGGCCAGCGCCGGCAGAACGAGATAAGCCCTACTCATACGCTCACCCATATCCAAATAAATTATGATGATATAAATAAGTTATATAATCATCGCTTAATTAGCGGGCTTCCTGGGGCGCATGAAAACGATGCAGGCGAGCAGCGACATAGAGGCGCCGGTGAGGAAGCCGCTGAAGAAGAGGATTATGTAAAGGCCGTTGTCATTCTGGGGCACGGGGTCTGCTGTAGGAGCCGTCGTCGGAGCGGGGGTCGGGGTCGGAACCGGAGTCGGGGTCGCCCTGGGCTGCGAGCCGGGGAGGGCGTAGTCGTCATAGTGCGTCATCGTCGCGTTGAGCTCGATGGTGCCGTGGGCCGTCTGGGACGGTATATAATAGCCCGGGAGCTCATGCACAGTTCCTTCGGCGTCCTTATAGGATATCCTCAGGTTACAGAGATTGGTCTTCACGGAGACGCCCTCGAAGGCGAAATAGCCGTTGCTGGTCGTGTCCTGGGTCGTGACCTGGTTGAAGTCGTTATCGTAGAGTATTACAAGCGCCCCGGGGATAGGGTTCCAGTTGGCATCCGTCACCGTGCCCGAGATGGAGAAGTAGTCGCCGTCCACGGCATGGGCGGGCAGAGCCGCGAAGATCAGCGCGATGCCGGCGAGAGCGGTCAGGAGCGTTTTCGTAAAGCGCATGGAATATCAACGGCCCATTTGATTGCTTATGTCCTATAAATCTTTTTTTATACGGCCATACGCTCGAGCGCCCGGGCGACGGGGCCCCGCATGTCATCCCGGATGCGGTAGGACACGCCGCCGCTCTGCTGGAGCCGGTCCACGATGCCATTCATGCAAAGCTCCTTCATATGCTTGCTCATGGCGCTCTCGGGCACTTTCAGCTCGGCCGAGAGCTGCACGTTCGACAGGCCCGGCTTCCGCAGGAGCGCCTCCATGACCCGCCGGATCGTGTCCCGGCGCAGGAGCGACATGAGCAGCTGCTCGTCCTTGCTGTAGGAGCCGGCATTGGGGAAGTAGCGGACGAACTTCTTATCCGCCTTGATGGAGGCGATGCGGTGGTTGACGCTGAGGATGAATAAATGATAGCGCACGGTGCCCTTGTTTAGTTCGAGGCTGCGGGCGATCTCGTACATGGTGGAGCCGGGATGCTCTACGATATACTGGAGCACGACATTACGGTTTTCGTTCTTGCTGACGGCGCCCCGGGCCCTGGAGACGGCTCCCACGGCGACGAACCGGATCAGGATATAGAGCGCCGCCGCCATGGCCAGCCCTGTCACGAAGTCTATGCTGGCCGCCGACATGCGGCCATTGCCCGTGCTGTAGTAGATCGTGCCGTCCTTCTCGTACATGGAGCCTATGATGGAGTCCACCGGCCTGGACCAGAGCAGGTTGCCGGCCCGGTCGAAGGCGTAGAGGCCTCCAGAGTATGCCACTTTCGACAGGCCGTAGATGGCGGGCGCCTCATAGTTGTAAGTCCAGAAGCCCACGTAGGTCACGTCCTTCCCCTGGATTATGCGGAAGCTACAGTCCCCGCAGACGCACTGCGGCGTGAAATTAGAGCCGTGGGCATTGAAGGCCGCCGCGTTCTTCAGGTCGTTCCCGGTAAGCAGGCTTTCGGCGCTGGACGCGTTGAGCGTCGCCATCGCCGCTTCTCCGGGGCTTATGCTATGGCTCCATATGGTCCGGTTGCCCTTGAGGTCGATGGCCTTCAGCACGGCGGACTCAAGCACGCCGAGCCGCCGCTCGTTCTCGGGGTAGAGCACGTCCGCCTGGTAGGCGATCCCGTCGTTGACGTAGACGTACTCCCGGGAGCCGTCTATACTGGCGAGCTCGGTGCCGTCCGGCCGCAGGATCGAGATGTGGGAGCCCCGGGTCTGGTACCCGCCGATATACGAGTAGTAGGTCTCGCCATTGAACGTATATTCGCTGAGCGACATGCCCGCGTCGAAGGTCCTCAGGTAGATATTTCCGGCGCTGTCGAAGGGCGCCTGCTCGAATATGGCGGTGCTCACGTTATAATGTTTTGTCCACAGGACCGTGCCGCTCCTGTCCATGGCGGCGATGCCGTTGTTGAGGGGCAGGTAGAGCGTGCCGTTATTGTACAGAGGCACGGTGCCCTTCCACCGGCAGGCCGCCTCACCAATGTCCTGGCGCCAAAAAATAGTGCCATCAGGGTAAAGTGCCGTGATGATGCCCGAGAGGGCCCGCCTGTTCGGGTCCAGCTCGCCGCTGTGGACGGGCGTCATCGCGTAGACGTACCCGTCCTCGTCCACTGCGGGCGCGGCGCCCACGTCGCCGGCCGTCCAGAGTATGCGGCCGTCCGCATCGAGGGCCGTCTCTTCGTAGCCGTGGTAAACGTATACGGTGTCGTTACGGAAGACGATGTCCGCGTCGTAGAGCCCGGTGGACAGCGGCACGTTCCAGAGGATGCTGCCATTGGGCGAGATGGCCAGCACCCGCTCGTCCAGCGAGTATGCGAACTCCGTCCCCGCGTACGCGTCCATCAGGCGCTTATTCTGGTCGTCCATGTCCATCGCGGTGTCGCCCGCGTAGGTGTATGGCAGCCTGCGCTCCATGGCGGCCTGCGTGACGTTGGCCCGCAGATAGACGTAAAGGGTGCCATCCGGCGCGACGTCCACGGCCGGGTCATAATATTTGCTGCCCACCCACCATCTGTCGGGTATGTCCACGCTCCAGAGCGGCGAGCCGTCGCTGCCGGTCGCGCTGACGCGGCCGTCCATCAGGGCGCGGAGCGTGCCGTCCTGGCAGGCCTTTAAATAGTATATGCTGCCGTTGCCCGGGGCGTCCCACTTGACGGTGGCGTTCGTCTGCGTTGTCGTAAAAGCGTAGCCCGTGACCATGAGGTAGAAGGAGAAGATCAGGAGGATGGCCGCTATGGCCAGTAATGATTCGAACATGGCTCTCTTGTGTCGCATGGGCTACCCTTAATGAAAAACGAATTGTCCCTCATTTATAGCTTCTGTCATAATCTGTTAACCGCGTTTTTCGATGGTCATATATAAGCCGCCGAGGCACAGCACGCCGATGATAAGGCTCCCGGCGGCCTTGTTGAAATCTGGCATTGAAAAGACTTCTAGCCCTTAATCGAACACCATTGACTTCCTTATGCCTATCTATGTGTAATGTCGAGAGGAGCTTAAAAAAATATAGCTTCTCTCGAAACTTGCTAATATTTAATCGACCTCGGGCGCCATCTCTTTGCCCTTGATGCCGTACCGGACGCTCACGGCGGTGCCTTTCTTGAAGGCTTTCATCTCGGCGGCGCACAGCAGCGCCTGCCCGGTAGCCAGCAGGTTATCGTCCTTATCGACCACAAGTACCTCTTCCAGGGCGCGGATCTCGGGGTCGCAGTCCACGACGAACTTGCAGAAGGCTGTCTTTCCCTTCGCCACGAAGGGTGCCGCATCGTCGTTCATAATGACCCGTTTTTGGGGAGATGGCAGCGCCTGCTTTAGCTTTTGCCCGCCGTAGGCGCTTAAAATGAGAAAGCCATCGTTAGCTCTCAGGGTTGCAATGCGCTTATCCCCCTCGAGGACCTGCCTCAGGCGGCCCGTGCGGCCCATGATTAACCGCACGCCGTCGGGAAATAGAGCGTTACCGGCGCCTTTGCCGAACTGGTAATCCGCGATGGTTCGTACCCTGTCGAGCATCACGCGCTAATGGTCGCCCCGGCATATAAAAATACCGTAAATGGACTGCATAAAAAAATAACACGCCGGCATTGCTGTCCCCCAGCCAAGACCGGCACTATCTATCAATCGGTAATAGGAGTATATGAAATTTCTCTAACGATCATGCAACTGTTGCTATCTCCGGGCTCTGTGGCCTTCGTGTCTCCATCTGAAAAAGTCTTTGTGAAACTCCGTGGGCGTTGTGCCCTTGTGGTGGAAATAGTGCCTCCGTCAGCTTAGTGAGCTTAAAAATATCGATTCAACGTTGATAAAAAGATACAAAGTTTTATCACTCCTCCACGTCATTAGGACTCGACCATGAGGCGCCTTGTTTTCGAGTTATCCGGCGAGCATGCCACACTGCCGAAGAGCGAAGTCATCGGCTGTATCGAGGCTTACGGCTACGCCTATGCGGTCACCGGCAGCTACGACCAGGCGCTGGTCGTGGACACGGACGCCGACGTGAATATCCTGGCGCGCCGGCTGGCGCTCTCGCACCACATACTAGAGCTCATTTTCGAGTGCAGGGCGGATAAAGATGAGATCAAGAAAGAGGCGGAGAAAGCCGACATACGCCTCGGCCCCGGCGAGACGTTCCTCGTCCGGGTCAGGAAGGTCCGCGAGTACGGCAGCGTCGACTCGTCCTTCGAAAGGGAGCTGGGCGCCGTCCTCTGGCACCGCGGCCATAAAGTCGACCTGAACAGGCCGGATGCCGAATATCGCGCAATCATCACCGAGGACAAATGTATATTCGGGAGGCTCGTCGCGAGCCCGGACCGGGGCCAGTACGAAGAGCGGGCACCGTTGAAGAAGCCGTTTTTCCTGCCCGGCGTGCTCATGCCCCGCATCAGCCGGGCCATAGTAAATATGGCCAGGATACGAAGCGGTTACTTATTAGACCCCATGTCGGGCACGGGCGGCATCCTGGTCGAAGGCGAACTCATCGGCGACGACATCCACGTCGTGGGCTGCGACATACAGAAAAAGATGGCCTACGGGACCAGGTGGAACCTCAGGCACTACGGCAAGAACTACGACGTGATCCGGCAGGACTCGCCGAACATGGCGATCAAGGGCGACTCCATAGACGCCATGGTGACCGACTTTCCCTACGGCCAGTCCACGCCCATCATGGGCGCGTCCCTGGAGGATTTCCACAAGGGCGCATTGAAGGAGATGTACCGGGTGCTGAAGCCGGGCCGCTACGCGGTCGTCGTTTACCGGGAGCCCATGGAAAAGCTATTAAAAGAAGCGGGGTTTAATGTGATTGAAACGCACGAGCAGTATATCCACAGGAGCCTGACGAGGCATATTTCGCTGGTGCGGAAATGATATTCATCGAGGCATTTAAAATGGCAAAGGAACGTGCAGTGATCACCGTTACGGGCATCGACCACCCGGGCATCATCGCCTCCATCACCAGGACACTGGCGGACGAGAACGTAAATATAGAGGACTTGAGCCAGACCATCGTCCAGGGGCTGTTCACCATGATCCTCATCGCGGACATCACCGACCACGACCTGTCCCGGCTGCAGCAAAAAATGGCCCAGATCGGGAAGAAGCAGGGCGTCCAGATCACCGTACAGCACGAGAACATCTTCAAGTACATGCACAGGGTCTGAGAATGATCTATTCCATCGAAGAGATCCTGGAAACGGTGCACATGATCCAGGCGGAGCACCTGGATATCCGCACGGTCACAATGGGCATCAGCCTGCGGGGATGTATCTCGGATAACATCAGGACGATGAACGAGAACATCTACGAGACCGTCACGGCGAGGGCCGAGAACCTCGTGAGCGAGGCGAAGGCCGTCGAGGAAAAGTTCGGCATACCCATCGTCAATAAGCGCATTTCCGTGACGCCGGTAGCCAGTTTACTGGATACGCCGCTCGCCGGCAAGTCCGACGCGAAGGCCATCGAGGGCGCCGTCTCCGTTGCGAGGACGCTCGACCGCGCGGCCAAGGACCTCAACATCGACTTCATCGGGGGCTACTCGGCCTTAGTCCACAAGGGCTTCACCTCGGGCGATTCCATCCTCATAAGCTCCATACCAGAGGCCCTCACGTCGACGGACCGGGTGTGCAGCTCTGTCAACGTGGCCACCACGAAGAGCGGCATCAACATGGACGCCATACTGCTCATGGGCCAGGTCATCAAGAAGACCGCGGCCATCAGCCCCGTAGGCTGCGCCAAGCTGGTCGTCTTCGCCAACGCCCCGTCGGACAACCCTTTCATGGCAGGCGCGTTCCACGGCGAGGGCGAGCCCGAGAACGTCATCAACGTGGGCATCTCCGGGCCGGGCGTCGTCAGGGCCGTTTTATCGCAGATGGACAACTCCGACCTGGGCGAGCTGTCCGAGACCATCAAGAGGACCTCGTTCAAGATCACCCGCATGGGCGAGCTCGTGGGCCGGGAAATGGCCCAAAGGCTTAACGTCGAGTTCGGGATCGTCGACCTGTCCCTGGCGCCGACGCCGGCCGAGGGCGACTCGGTGGCGAATATTCTCGAGGTCATGGGCCTGGAGAAGTGCGGCACCCACGGCACCACGGCGGCTCTCGCGCTGCTCACGGACGCCGTGAAGAAGGGCGGCGCTATGGCGACCTCGTACACGGGCGGCCTGTCGGGCGCCTTCATACCGGTGAGCGAGGACGCGGGCATGGTGGACGCCGTTAAGTCGGGCGCGATCGGCATCGACAAGCTCGAGGCCATGACCAGCGTGTGTTCCGTCGGCCTGGACATGCTCGTGGTGCCTGGCGACACGTCGCCTGAGACGCTCTCCGCCATCATCGCGGACGAGTGCGCCATCGGCATGATAAATAGCAAGACCACCGGCGTGCGCATCATACCCGCCGGAAAAGAGGGCGAGTACGTTGAGTTCGGCGGGCTGCTCGGAGGCAGCTACGTGATGCCCCTGAACAAGTTCTCGTCTGCGGGATTCGTAAGGCGCGGCGGAAGGATACCGGCGCCTATCCAGAGCTTTAGAAATTAATGCTGTGTGGAATATTACATTTTAAGCGCACGGAGCGTCCTCCGTGCCCTGAAAAAGCTTAAAATACGGGAGTAATTCAACACAGCGGAAATTAACGAAGGAATGGCTTAAAATCTTAAAAGACGCCCATTCTTTTTTTATCTTTTATTTATCTTCGGCGAATGTAGAGGTACGCCCCTGCTCCGGCCAGGACGACGGCGATAACGGCCATATAGATAGCTAATGACCTCAACGACCAGAACTGGTTCCCGGGGGACGGCGTGCTCTCGGCCGGCACGGGCGATGGAGACGGCTTAACTGTGGCCGTCGGGGCGCTGCTGACGACATTACTAGTTTGGGCTTTCGTCTCGTTAACGGGTATCACGACCCACATCTCCACGGGTTCGCTCACGGTGGCGACGTCGATCCCGAAAGATTGGGAATACGCTTCCCCGTACCCTTCCTTATACGCATAGATCATGTACAACGGGTCGTAGCGGTCGGGCTTCTGGTAAAAGGTCGCGTTCACGTTTGAAAAGCTATAGTTGCCGCTGGCGTCTGACGTGGTGTTGCAGTACTCCTCGCTCGTGTTGGAGGCATTGACGATTGCGACATAGGCGCCTTCGAGGCCGTGCGAAGCGCCCGAGGAGGCGATGACCTTGCCGGTCACGGTGTTCGTATAGTCCATCTTAGCCCAGAAAGTGTTTGGATAGCTGATGCCCGTATAGGCGGGCAAGGACGCGCTCACGGGCAGGATGATGGAGACTAACATGGCCGCCGCCACGAGCCCGGTTAATTTTATCGCGTCCTTCAAGCTCCGAGACATTCACCCTTTACAGGGTGATATTCAGCTATATCTTTTTCTCGTTCTTTTTGCCGCTGATCTCGTCGATCGTGATCTCCACGACGCAGGTCCTTCCCACGGAATCCGCGGGCATCTCGGCGACGGGCCCGCGGGCGAACTTCTCCGCCAGCAGCCGCAGCGGCCGCAGCTTCTCGTCGCCCTCCAGGATGCGGGCTTTGCCGGAAGCGACTACACTGTGGTAGTAAGTCCAGCTATTGCATGGCTTTTCGGCGCTCACGCCCATGCCCAGCACATCGAAGACGGAGAAAGACACGTACGGGTTAGTTTTCAGGTTATCGAGCTTCTTTCCCTTCAGGGCACAGTGAAAATAGATCCGGCCGCCCTCATAAAAGAAGCAGACGGGAATAACATAGGGCCTGCCATCGGGGTCCGCGGTGGCAAGCTGGCCCACCTCAGCCCTGGAAAGGAGGTCGAGGATGCCGGCCTCGCCCATATTACGCTTACTGGCATGGCCGACTTTCAACGACATCACCCGTAGAGGTGTTCCCAGTCCACGGGGGCGAGCGTGAAGGACTTCTTGTACGTGTCGTGGAACTCCAGGTTATCGCCCCAGAACCACTCCATCTGCACCAGCACCGAGAAGCCGAAGTCGTGGCCGCTGGTGGTGACGTTCACGAGCCGGGTCGAGCGCGGGGGAATGTTGCCCACGTCGATCTGGGGGCTGGCATAATAGAACTCGCCGGTGAACGAGTCGGTGACGCGCAGCGTCATGAACGTGTTGTTCGCCCAGTCCCGGCCGGAGTTCTCGAAGAGGATCGAGATGTTCTCCGACTGCACCGAGTCCTCGTTCCGGTTGCTCGAGACCCTGATGTCCTTGACGCTCACCTGGCCGCTGGTGATGGTGCCGATGGTGGCGGGGGGCCAGGGCGTCGGCGGCACGGCGGTGACGGTCACGGGGGGCGTTACGGTAGGCGACGGCTGCGGCCCGTTGCCGAGCACGCATCCCGACACGGCGGCAGTAAGCAGAGCTATGGCACAGATGGCCAGGGTCTTCAGGCGCATATCCAGTCCTCCTCAATGGTGCTAAGCCATGCTATTTAGACGCATTATCGATTTATATTTTGTTCTCTCCCAAAAAAATCCAAATTTATCCTTTTTATTGGCTGCCGCGGGTAACGTGCACGTCCTTTACGCGGACGGTCGGGACCACGAAGGCGCCCATCTTCCGGTCGTCCCGGCCCATGCCCGTGATATTGTTTAAAAACTGGAAGGCGTTGCCGCCCATCATGAGGGACTTTATTGGCTTCGTCTTCCGGCCGTCCTCCACGATGAACGAGTTCCGGCACTCCACGGAGAAGTCCCCGGTGATGGGGTTGGCCGTATGGGCGCCGATGATGGAGTTCACGTATATGCCCTTCTTCGTTTCGCCGATGACGTCGCTTCTCGGGTACTCGAAGCGGACGTTGTGCGGCCCGACCTTGGGGCTCAGCTGGTAAGTGCCCCTGACGGCGTTGCCCGTGGACTCCCGGCCCGCCTTGCCCGCGGTGTAGCTGTCGTAGATGAACGTCTCGAGCACGCCGTCGTCTATGATGGTGGTGGCCTGCGTGGGCACGCCCTCGTCGTCGAAGGCGGAAGTGCCCAGGCCGCCGGGTATGAGGCCGTCGTCGACCATGGCCAGGCCGTCTACGGCGACCTTTTTGCCGATACTGTCGGCCAGGCTGGACCGGCCCTTCTGCACGTTCTCGGAGTTGATGGCGAATAGCAGCGTGCCTTCCATGACGTCGGAGAACGCCTGCGGCCCGAGCAGGACGTCGCAGGTCTTGCTCTCGATGGACACGGCGTTCAGCGAGCTCTTCGCCAGTTCCGCGGCGTTGGAGCCGATGGCGGCGAAATTCACGTCCAGCGCCCGGGACACGTCGTAGTCGTAGGCGGTCGAGACCTGGTCCCCCTTTTTCAGGATGACGTCGATGTAGCCGTACGCCGCCGTATCCTTCTCGTGGGCATCGATGCCGTTGGAATTGATGATCGTCGTCTCGGAGACCTGGCTGGAGAACTTTCCGAACGTGACCGAGACGTCCCTGTCCTTCGTCGCCTCGGAGACCATGGCGGCCATGGTGTCGATGCACTCGTCCAGCTTCATCCCGTCGATTCGCCTGTCGTAAATGCCAGAGACGCTCCGGTAAGGCTTCGGGCCAGGAAGCCCCTGCAGGGACGGGTCCCGGCCCCGGGCTTTGGCGCACTTAACCGCCGTCCGGACGGCGTCCTCGTATTTCCCGGGGTCGTTCACGGATGAGTAGCCGAACGCTCCGCCCGAGATGACCCGGATGCCGATGCCGTCGGACACGCTCTCCTCGCCGAAGCCGACCGAGCCCTTCTGCGTCTCGACGTTGACCACGCGGCCCTTAGAGTAGAAGATCTCTGCCTCGGTGGCGCCCTCCTTCAGGGCGAGGTCGATTAAATGTTTGAAATTCATGCCGAGCCCCCCACGACCGCATCCTTCACGAGCACATGGGGCGACCCGTCGCCCACGGGCACGCCCTGTCCTGCCTTGCCGCAGCGGCCGGCGCTGAACTTGAGGTCGTTGCCTACTCTGACGATGTTCTTCAGCGTCTTCAGCGTGCTGTCGGAGATAGAAACATCCCGGATGGGCTCCTTTATCTCGCCGTTCTTGACGATGAAGCCCATGATGGCGTTGAACTGGAAGATGCCCTCGCCGGTATTCACCTGGCCGCCCCGGGAGCCTTTTAGATATATCCCGTCGACGCCCTCGAAGACCTCGTCCCGGGTCATGTCCCCGTTATCGATGAACGTGTTGCTCATCCGCACCACGGGCCGCATGAGGCCGCCGGCACGGGCGTTGCCCGGGTGGCCGTTGAACTTCAGGGCCGTCTCCCGGGAATTGAGATAATCCCTGAGCACGCCGTTTTCTATTATCGTGGTGCTCTGGGATGGCACGCCCTCGCTGTCGTAGGGATAGTAGCCGTACTGGAGCCTGGTCGGGTCGTCCCGCACGGTGACCAGCTCGCTGCCGATGAGCTTTCCCAGCTGGCCCTCGAGGCAGGAATCGCCTTCCAGCACCGTGTCCGCCTCGGAGGCGTGGCCCACGGCCTCGTGGATGAACACGCCCGCGAGCTCCTGGTCCAGTATGACGTTAAAGTGGCCGCCGGGCGGGCTGCCCGCCCCGAGCAGCGACAGCGCCTCCTCCTTCGCCTCTTTTGCTAGCTTAATGGGATCGCACTGGTCGAAGACCTCATAGCCGCCGACGTTGAAGTAGCTCCGCCGGCCCATCTGCATGTTGGCGCCGTCCTTCGCCACGGCGATACAGCTGAAGCCGGTCCGGTAGGTGTCGTACTCTGACTCGTCGCCCTCGGAGGACCGGAACAGGTTGTGCGAATATGACTCGGAATAGGAGACCTTCGTGCTCGTGATGCCTTCTCCCCTGAGCGCCGCCTCGATGTCTTTCACGAGACGCTGTTTTTCCTCGAGGGACACGTCGGATGGCCTCTTCTTGACGCGGTAGACGTCCTTCTTGATCTTCTGGATGGGCGCCAGCTCGATCTTAGGGCGAGGGTTGAGCCTGTCCAGCTTTTTGGCGATGGCGATGGCGTCCTTAACTGCGGAGCTCATCTGTTTCACATCGTCGACGCTGGTGAAGCCGAAGGACCCCCCGGCGAGGGCGCGGACCGCTCCCCCGGTGACAAAGTGCTCGGAGATCTCGTCGACCTCCCCGTTATCGTAAGCGATCGCGGTCGTGTAGCCGTCGATCTCCCTGACATCGTAGAATTCCATTTTCTCACGTCTATATTGTAAAAAGTTACTAAAAGGATATAAGGGCGCCCTTTATAGCTGGCGCCCGATATTAAGATTGTTCAGTGGGGCAGGGCCTTATCGAAGATGCCGATGCCCATCTTGTCCATGCTGAAGTTCCGGATCTTGTCCAGGAAGGACTCCTTCATCTTGCCCACGAGGGAGTACTCCAGCACCTCGCTGATGTTGGACACGGGCACGATCTTGATCTTATCCTTGTAGACTTCCTCGATGAGCACGTCGCCCATGTTGGACTTCGGTATGAGCACGGTCTTGATGCCCGCCAGCGCGGCCGCCTCGATCTTGTAGGTGACGCCGCCGATGGGGAGCACCTCGCCCCTCACCGAGAGCGACCCGGTCATGGCCACGGTCTGGTCGATGGGTATCTGGGACAGCGCCGATATGACCGCCGTAGCTATCGAGACGGAGGCGCTATCGCCCTCGACGCCCTCGTAGGCGCCCACGAACTGGATGTGGACGTCCATGCTCGAGATGTCGTAGCCGGTGAATTTCTTAATGATCGCGCTCACGTTCTGGACCGATTCCTTTGCGATGGACTTGAGCTTGCCGGTCGCGTAGACGTGGCCTTCCGACTTGGATATGGCCGGGGTCACCTCCGCCACGATGGGCAGCACGATGCCCGAGTCGCCGCCGATGACGGCTAAGCCATTGACCCGCCCGACCTCCTCGCCGGCCGCCTTGAACAGGCGGTAGTCCTTCCTCTGGTCGAGGTAGGTGTCGGCGAGCTGCTGCTCGACGGAGCGGGAGATCTTTTTTGCCTTTAGCACGTGGTCCGCGGTCGCCAGGGTGACGCCCTCGGCCCGGGCGATGTCGCCCGAGACGCGCACGAGGCCGCCGAGGTCCCTTAATTTTAAGGTCAGGTGGCCCTTGCGGCCCGCCCTGCGCCTCGCCTCGCGGATGACCTCTTCCACGGCGCCGTGGTCGAAGTGCGGGATCTTGCCGTCCCGGATGACCTCCTGGGCCACGAAGCGCACGAGCTTGCGGCGGTTCTCCAGGGTGTCCTCCATGGAGTCGGTCATGTATAGTTCGTAGCCGTAGCCCTTGATGCGGCTCCTCAGCGCGGGATGCATGCCTTCCTTCGCGTCCAGGTTGCCCGCCAGGACCATGATAAAGTCGCACGGTACCGGGTCGGTCTTGACCATGGCGCCCGAGGAGCGCTCGGACTGGCCGGTGATCGGGAACTTCTTCTCCTGCAGGGCAGTCAACAGCTGCTGCTGGCTCTCCATGCGGAGCGTGTTTATTTCATCGATGAACAGTACGCCCTTGTTTGACTTATGGATGGCTCCGGCCTCGACGCGGTCGTGCGCCGGGGTCTCCAGCCCGCCGGACTGGAACGGGTCATGCCGCACATCGCCTAAAAGCGCGCCCGCGTGGGCGCCCGTGGCGTCGATGAACGGCGCTGTCGTCTTGCCTTGATTTGATACGAGGAGCTTCGGTGTGATGACCGTCTCCTTCGGGGTGACGTAGCGTAAGAGTAAGAGTAAGAGTAATACGGCGATGATGGCCCACATGAACTGGTCGTGCATGTAGACGAAGGCGAAGACCAGTATGCCCAGCATGGCGAAGACGATGATGAGGTTGCGCAGCTGGGAGCTCTTCTGGGCCTCCATCTTGTGGGCGTTGACGATCTGCTTGCCCTTTCCAGCGGGGACGACACGCACCTTGGGGTTGTTACCGTCCTCGGGGTTATGGTAGATGAGAACGTCCTGGAGCTCCTCCTTGGGGAGCAGCTCGGCCAT
Organism: Methanocella sp.; assembly: GCF_035506375.1. Classification (NCBI taxonomy): domain Archaea; kingdom Methanobacteriati; phylum Methanobacteriota; class Methanomicrobia; order Methanocellales; family Methanocellaceae; genus Methanocella; species Methanocella sp. Next base: position 1,553 of record NZ_DATJPM010000022.1, on the reverse strand, counting down.
GGCCTTGGCGAGCATCGACTTGCCCGTGCCCGGCGTGCCGATCATCATGACGTGGCGGCGCTGGTTCGCGGCCTTTTTGATGACCTCGACCGCGTGCTCCTGGCCGATCACCTGGTCGATCAGCTTGGTGGGGACCTCTATCTCGCTGGTCGAGCTGAACTCGAGGCCGCCGCACAGGTCGTCCTGTTTTTCATTTATTATCTCTTCACTCAATTGCCATCACCGTTCGTTCTCACCGATTAAATTCGTACATAGGATAAATACTTTTAGCGATTTTAATTTTGACGGGCATCGGCTTATCTCTATGCCCGATTATTGGGGATGGAAGGGCCATCGCGGTATGAAGCGCGGAAAATGAGTCCTTCGACCATTTACTGTGTAACGGCAAAATAAAATCTTTGTGGTTATATAGTTATAAGCGCCGTTCCCTTCTTAATGCCGACATAGCTATTATTGCATTGTAATATAAATATTTTATAATATTTATTCCTTTTTCTCCGGTACAGTGGGCGGCCTTGGAAGAGGCGGCTTTCAGCCGGCTGTCTTAGCAATGATAACAAACGGTTAGCAAGCGTAGATTAAAAGCAGTTCAGTTGTTGCCCGTCTTTGCGTGCTTCTTGAGCAGCATGGTCAAAAGGTCGTCGCTGTCGTCGAGCGCCTTGAGGTCTTCGTGGCGCACTAAAACAGTATTCCCGATGTTCCGGGACTTACTCATCTTCTTGACGATGAACACGGAGTACGTATCGGCGACGTCGGCCAGGCTCGACATGAACTTCGCCCGCTTGATGACGGCCTCGGAGAAGTCGCTCACGCCGGTGAGCACCTTGTTATCCTCGTCCCTGGACAGGGCGTTGAAGGGCGCCTTCGTGGTCCGGAAGACGTCGAACCCGATGTCCTTCATCGTGCCCAGCGCCTCCTTCTCCAGCTCGCTCGCGTTGGCCATGTCGTCCTTCTCGTCCTCTTCGGGCTTCTCGAAGCGCACCATCATGTTGATGGGCCGGGCCAGGGGCGTATCCAGGATCTCCTCGAGCTTGAGCGCGATATCGATCGTCGCGTTCATCCCGTTCTCGTACTTGCTGATGGCCCGCCGGGATACGGCCAGGTGTTTTGCTAATTCGCCCAGGGAAATGTTCTTTTCCTCCCGGACGGCTTTAAGCGTCTCCCCGTCGATCTCGACGTAAAGGCCCCCGGGCGCGGCGTACACTAGGGGCGGCACCCCTTCGAGGAAGTTGTCCTTGAAGGTCTCGATGTCGACGCAGGGTATGCCGTAGCGCAGGTATACCGCCCCGTCTTCCAGCGGATGGTCGTTCGTGTGCTCGCCAATCACGATGGGCGTGCCATTGAAGAGCACCGCCAGCCTCCGCATCTCCCGCGATGTATCCTCCCCGAGCCCCTCGATGTTGGAGAGCACCTTGATAAGGAGGAACGTTTTTCCCCTCCGGGCTCCGACGTCGAAGCTCCTGGGCCGGATGTCGCACTTCTCGGAGATGATGAACTCGGCCTTTTGCAGGACGCGGATGGCCTGGTCGAGCAGCGTTTCTCGAGTCATAATG
>NZ_DATJPM010000021.1 GCF_035506375.1 Methanocella sp. | reverse complement strand
AGGAATTAGTGAGTTCTTGCCTACGCAAAAACACCCCCCAAAGAGGATGCTTTCACCGACCAAGAAAATTACTCGAACAACCAACCAAACATCAGAAACGCGACCACACCCCCAAAAAGAGTGCGCCCCTCGAATCCTCATTAACATCCCGACTTTTGTCGAGATTTAATACTATGATATGTTTTTATTTATAACTTTCTGCTCGTTAATCACGGGCGAAAATCAAGCCAGTCAGCTTTTAAGACGGGCTCTCACAAGATGCTTGCATTCGGCGCATGCCGCATGCGAGACATACATACACTCATTTTAGTATATATAGCTTTCGAGTTGAATTCCTCGTTCACCGATATACCTGGAAATGGGTGGCTCTACAAAGGTATTTTTTCTATATAACGATTTCGCCAGGCGCTGCCGCTCTAATCCCCTGGCAGATTAATGTAGCCTTCATAAACGAGGCCGCTTACCGTGTCGATCGTGACCTTCAAGCCGTCCTTGAACTTTGAAGTTGCGCCTTTTATGCCCACGACGACGGGTATGTTCATCTCACGGCCGATGATGGCGCTGAACGAGGTGAGCCCGCTCTCCTCGCTCAATATGGCGGACGCCTTCTTTATGTCCTCGATGCGGTCGATGTCGGCTTCCTTGATGACGATGATGTCGCCCTTTTCAATGCTGCTGAAGTCGCCGGGCGACGCTATGATCCGGACGATGCCTTTCACGATTCCCTTTCCGATACCCATCCCTTGTGCCATCTCTTTTGCGACTGCGTGTATCTTCATGATGTTAGTACCTCCAGGTATGCCGGTCAGTATGCCGGCCGTGATGACGACCAGATCGCCGTTTTTAATATAACCTTTTTTAATGCATGTGTCCACGGATTCTTCGATGAGCCCGTCGAGGTCGGGGGGCTGCCCGATATGCACCGGAAATATGCCCCACGATACCGTGAGCTGTTCAATTACGTCCCTGTTGCTGGTAACGGCGTAGGCCGGAATTTGCGGCTTATATTTAGATACTTTTCTCGCGGAGTAGCCTGTTTGCGTGGCAGTGATGATCGCCTGAGCCTTCAGGTTGCGGGCGGCTTCTGCCGTCGCGAAGGCGACCGAATCGGTGATAGATAGCGATGGGTGAGGCGTCTTGGCCGCTATAGCATGCTTATAATAAGAGGAAGCCTCGGTGTATTCCGCGATCCTGGCCATGGTCTCTACCGCTTTAACCGGGTATTCGCCGAAGGCCGTCTCGCCCGAAAGCATCAACGCGTCCGTCCCGTCGAAGACGGCGTTGGCGACGTCCGTCGCCTCGGCCCGTGTCGGTATGGGGTTCCGGATCATGGAGTCGAGCATCTGGGTCGCCGTGATGACCGGTATGGCCTTGGCGTTACATTTTGAGATAATCATCTTCTGGACGATGGGCACTTCGGCCATCGGTATTTCAATGCCGAGGTCCCCCCTGGCGACCATGATGCCGTTAACCACGTCGATGATGCCGTCGATGTTCTTGACGGCCTCGTGCTTCTCAATTTTGGCGATGATGGGTATGTCGGCCTGGTTGTCCTCGATGATCCTGCGCAGGTCCAGCACGTCCTGCGGAGTCCGCACGAAGGACATGGCGATCATCGTGACATGCTGGTCGAGGCCGAACATCAGGTCCTCGACGTCCTTGTCCGTGATGGACCGGGTATTGATGGTCGACTGGGGCAGGTTTATTCCCTTGTTATTCTTGAGCTCTCCGCCCCGGACGACCTGTGTGATAATGTCGCTGCCTTTGACTTCCTCGACGGTCAGCTCGATCAGGCCGTCGTCGATGAGCAGGGTCTGGCCGGAGGCCACGGATTGAGGCAGGTCCTTGAACGGTACGTGGACTTCCTTTGAGTTGCCGGGAACGTCCCGGGTGGTGATAATGTACTTCTGCCCGGGCTTCAGGATGACATTTTCCTTCAGCGTGCCGATGCGTATCTTGGGCCCCTGCAGGTCCATGAGAATGCCGACCGGACGGTCCAGTGCTTCCGATACATAGCGGATGTTCTTAATGAGGTTCGCGTGATACTCGTGGGTCGCGTGGGACATGTTGAGGCGTGCGACGTTCATGCCCGCCTTGATAAGCGCCTCCAGCTTTTCTTGCGTTTCGCAGGCGGGGCCGATCGTACAAACTATCTTGGTCTTTCTCATGGTATGGGCCATATAGTAATGTAATATTACTTATCTTATCCTTTTTCACCATTTTTATGGGGCCACAGGAACAGTATGAGGACGAGGACGAGCAGCACGATGGCCGCGAGCCCGGCCAGTAAATAAGAAAAACCGACGGATTTTAATATCGCCTGCATGTTCTGTCCGGCGTACTGCGCCATGTAGGCGAATATGGCCGTTACGGCTCCTGCGACCACGACCAGCCGGATCTCGAACATCGCATTATGGAAAAGCGCCCGGCGAACCTCCGGCCTGTCCGCGCCCCTGGAGAGGTAAGATTCCCGCTCTTTTTTTAGCCGGCTTAAGGCGCGACCCGCCAGGCTTAAGCATGCCAGCAGTATGCCGGTCATGGCGATGACCGTAAAAGACAGATCGCTGGAGAAGATCCCGAAGTTCGCCGATATGCTTAGTATACGGAAGACGTCGATGCCCGAATAATACAGGACCGACGGCAGGTAGAGCAGCCAGGCCAGATATGTGGCCGCCCTTATAACCTCGCTTGGCCATATCCGGAAAAATGACAGCAGGAGCCCTGATAATGTCACGATGAGGGCGAGCCATAGTATCTCGCTATGCGGCGGAACGCTCACGTTTGCCAGCCTGAGAAAGGTGTTAAAGAGCCGGTCATAGGTGAAGGTCAGGAATGCGACGGCCAGCATTAATACGGCGATCATAGCGGGCATTACATCAACGATGTCCGTAGATACAATACTCCCGTCGCCCTTCATCGTGAGCGCCTCCCGAAGCCGGCCATCATGATCTGGCTCAGGCTGCTGGTCCGCGGGTCCCACTGGACGACGAGCGCGCCGGTCTTTTTTATAGTGTTTACGTATGGCAGGTTATCGAACTCGAGGAGCGAAGCCCCGGTCTCTTCGGCCGGCCCTTGCGCCTCCAGGTTATAGCCTTTGATGTGTAATAGTGTAATGTGCGGTATCCTGGCGCCCGGCGAATATTTACGCATGGACTTGATGCCCTCGATAATGTCGCGGGCGTTTTTACTTCCGGCCATGGTAATGATGATAAAAAGGGGTATTGTACCCATCAGGTGGCCCGAGCATTCTTTCACGGCTTTTTTTAAACCGTTGTCGCCATCGCGGCTTCCAGGCCGTATTTCGAGCAGGTCCTTGAGTATGATCGATGCCTGTTTTTTCCCCGTATCGGGCACTATAAGCTCGCCATAGTTATAGATGTATGCGCCGACACGCATGTTCCTTTCCAGGTAGAACGACGCGATGCCCGACGCGGCCCTGGCCACGTGCTCATAGACGTGGTCCGCCTCGGGGCCGTGCCCGGCCCAGGCTCCAGCGTCCACGAAAATGAATACGGTCTTTTTTCCTTCTTTCTCATACTCGTTCACGTACGGCTTCTGGTCGGCGGCCATCGAGAACCTGGCCGTCGCTTTCCAGTTGATAGTACGGTACGGGTCGCCTGGCCGGTATCCGCGGATCTCGGTAAAGTCCGTCGTCCTCTGCCCGAGCTTGCTGACCGCCCCGATGGGCACGGGCATGCTGGACAGGAGCCGGGGGTCCCGCATTTTCTTGATGTTCTGCCGTTCCGGGTCGACGATGAGCCGGGTCGCTTTCTCGTCGATGCTGGAAACGGGCTGCTCGATCCAGGAGTTATGATAACATTCGATGTGCGCAGGCCCCAGGGTATATATTCCGCGCTTCGTGCCTTCGACGTCATAGGACAGCTCAACGGGGCGCTTCCGCCCGTCATTCCAGTAGACGTGAAAGTTATTTCCCTTCACGAGGCTCAGGTGATCCGGAAGCGGGTCGTAGATCGTATAGATGCCTGTGCCGCCGTTCGTGTTGATGGTCATGGACACATGGACTGTCTCGTTCAGGCGGGCTTTGATGACCTTCTCGTTCCGGCTGATGGTTATATCGTATTTTGTGTGGTATGCCATGGACAGGAGCAGGAAGAGGAACGGCACCAGGGATACGTATATCATTATAATGTTGCCGAAGACGATGCCGACGATTAGGAAGGCCAGGAAAAAGCCCGCCTCATCGACCATGTTTCTGGAAAACGTCGATATCCCGCTCCCTCACGCGCCTACCGCTTTATAAAGCCCTGCCGTACGTAGTCCTTAGGAGGCTCGATGGAGGACATGATCTCGCCGATAATGGACCGGGGAGTGATATTTCCCTCGATCTGGTATTCGATGCCCATGATCACCCGGTGGGAGAGAGCCTCATAAACGAATGGCTTGACGTCGTCGGGCGTGACGAAGTCCCTGCCGCACATTGCGGCATACGCCCGCGATAGCTTTAGCAGAGAGAGCGCTCCACGCGGGCTTGCCCCGACTTCGACAGCCGGATGCTCCCGGGTCGCCCGGACGATCTGGCTCACATAATCCAGTATCTGGCCGTCGGCATAGACCCTGGACTCTACGAGGTCCTGCATGGCGATGATCTGGTTCCGGTTAACTACGTTTTCGATCCGGGACGTAGGGTCATCCGCCTTCCAGGTAATGCGGCGCCGGAGAATTTCGCTTTCCTGTTCCACAGTCTTGACATATCCCGTGGACATCTTAAGCATGAACCGGTCAAGCTGGGCTTCCGGCAGGGGGAAAGTTCCTTCGAGCTCGATGGGGTTCTCGGTCGCGATGACAAAATATGGCCGTTCGAGCCGGTAGGTCGTGCCCTCAATGGTCACTTGCCTCTCTTCCATGGCCTCGAGCAGGGCCGACTGGGTCTTCGGCGGCGCCCGGTTAATCTCGTCCGCCAGCAGGATATTCGTGAACACGGGCCCTTTTTCCAGGACGAAGCCCGTCTTCGCGTCTTTCCAGATCCGTGCGCCGATGATATCGCCAGGCATCATGTCGGGAGTGAACTGTACTCGCCCCCAGTCACAGCCCGATACCCGGGCAAAGACCTTCGCAAGCAGGGTTTTCCCCAGGCCGGGGTTATCCTCGAACAGCACGTGGCCCCCGGCGAGGGCCGCGCAGAGCATCTTTTGCACGACGATGCCGTCGCCGACGAAAACGCTGCACGTCGCCTTTAGTATCCTGCCGGATAACGTTTGAAACTCGTCTATTTCCATGACCTTACATCCTCTGTCTGTTTTCACTATTGTGTTCGCCCGTCTTCTTATGCTCTTTTGTCGTATCGATCGCCGCCGCCATGGCGGCCATCATTTCATCGACGGCCTTCTGACGATTATTTCGATTGGCCTCGTTAATGTTACCGACGGCCCACTTAAAAAGAACCGGCGGCTCGGTCATGTCCGCATGGTCGATGATCTTCGACAGGATAGGGCCTGCCGTGTTTTCCGGAACATTATTATTGATGAGCGCCGTCGCCATGAGCATGACCAGCCCCTCCTTTTTTCCCTCGTCGACGAAGGCTCCGACCTCCGCCGCAGCCCTGTCCAGCTCGGCCTTATCCGAGGACGCCCCGTCCGTCCCGTATACGTTCTTGTCTTTTTGCGCCGCGTCGGAGATCGCCGTCGACTGGATCTTCACGAAGATGAAGAGCACGATCCCGCTCAAAGCCGCCCATTCGATCACGCCCAGCCCGAAAGACCCCAGGCCCGTCAACGATTGCCGGACGAGCAAAAAGTAGGTCATGATGACTGCGACGGCCACGCTTACGACGGCCGGGCTCTCGATCTTCGAGAACAGGCCGCCGATGTATGCGATACTCGGGTTGCTATGCCTTTTTAAGATGCCGAGCAGCGAATAGACGGCCATCGAGACGAAGGCGATGAGGGCGAGCGTCGTGAGCTGGGAAAGCACGGGCATGTCGACAGCCGTAAAGGCGGAATAATAAAGTAGGCCGATAGCCGCGATGAGCAGGGCCCGTGTTACGACGCCCGTGAACTCCGAGTAGGCCCTTGAAAGACAGTGTAGCGACGCGATTATGCCCGTGAGCAATACGGGTATCTCCAGGCTCTTCACAGCAGTTGAGAAGTCCTGGACGGGAAGCGACACCGCCAGGAATACCGTGGCCGCGAGCAGGATCGACGCATAGGTCAGGGGGCGGGACATTTTTCCCGCGATCAGCAGGCTGGCGACGAGGCCGACATACAGTACTATCGCCGCGTAGACGGCCGGATAGAAATACTCTGATGTGGGGAAATATATGATCATAAAAGCGGCAAAGATCGCAAGCGCGGCTGAACGGTATATGATACCCATGAATATCTGTCTTCTTATATCGACAGCATCCTCCTCGCCGGATATCTTTTCTACCGGCTTATCGGGTTCATATGACATTGGATGTCTGGCCTCCTGCGGACGGCATTAGCCCCATACGTGAAATGTACATATCCTCAAAATCCTTTCGCTGTATGTCATGCAGGCTATAGTTCGCGTACTCGAAGAGCATTATGGCGTCGCCAAGGCTTTTTATCATTTTTTCCGGCATACCCTTACGCATCGCGAGCTCCAGCTCGCGGGCCGTTAATTCCTGGCCGGTCCCGTCGTGGCCTGACATGTGTGCGCTATACATTTCGTTGAACATGCGGACGATCTCTTCCCGGTAGTCCACTATCCGGATGTCCGCCCAGGAGGACCCGTGAGAGCCTGGAGCGTTTTCCGGACTTACCGTGATACGGTGGTCGCCCTTTTCCAGCTCAAGAACAGCGTGTGCGGAGCCATGTTCAGCCCTGAAATGCCCGACGACCTTATAGTCGACTAAAAGGCTCAGGCTATTATTATCCCCGGTCTTATCCTGAACGACCACGTCCAGCTTCTCGTTAATTCCCCAGATGGCCGGTAATGGGGCACGTATCTGCGGGAAGCTGATACTGTAGTCGCCTTCATGATAATCAAGGTCGGGCCTTTCCTGGACGCGCTCGAGCCTGGCCGCGGGCTGCATTTGGGGTCGTTTCCGCCTCCGCCACAGGATATAACCGATGATGGCCAGCAGTATCAGCGCGATCAGTATTGCGATCAGGATAAGCGGGCTGTAGGGCGAATTATCGAGAAGGTCCGGCAGGCCTCCCAGGGCTTTGACAATCTCGGGAAGCGGGGAAAGCGATAACTCGGGCACCGTAAGGCTCGCGGACGAGTCGTTATTACTGGACGCTGCGGCACCGCTATCTGTGTGGTTTGACTGACCCGTTATGTTAATATCGCTGGTATATGTCTGCTGGGGCTGAGACCGTGCGCCGATGAGGCCGCTGGAATACTGTATCGCGGCCGCCAGCAGCATAATGGATATGAAGACCAGCGCGAGGGCGATGATCGTAAAGAGTTTATTTTTCATGGGCGAATACCCGCGTTCGAGGTAATTTTGGTTTGTAGTCCGGACTTTACTTACTTATCCGGCACTATTTATAGATTGTCTATTAATCCATAAAAACGCCCTATTGGCCGAACCCATAGATTATTAAACGTACATCGCCATACTTGTATCACATGAAATTCGTCGTAACGGGCGGAGCAGGGTTTATCGGGAGCCACCTGGTGGACCGGCTGCTCGAGCGGGGCCACGAAGTCACGGTCATCGACGACCTGTCGGGCGGCCGGCTGGAGTTCATCGACGGTCATTTTCCCAACGACCGGTTCAACTTTATTAAAAAGGACATATCGGTCGGCCCAATTATGGATATAAAAGGCGCTGATATGGTCTATCACCTGGCTGCGAACCCGGACGTGAAGCTAGGCGCGGAGAACACGAAGGTGCACATGAAACAGAACATTATCGCCACCTATAATGTGCTCGAGGCTATGCGTGAGCTCGGCATAAAGAACATCGCCTTCACCTCCACGTCGACGATCTATGGCGAGGCGACGATCGTGCCGACGCCCGAGGAGTACGGCCCCCTGATGCCAATATCGCTTTACGGGGCGTCAAAGCTCGCCTGCGAGGCGCTCATAAGCTCCTACTGCCATACGTTCGGCATGGCCTCCTGGATCTATCGTTTTGCCAATATCATCGGCGACCGAAGCACCCATGGCGTTATCTACGACTTTATCCGAAAACTGAAGGACGACCCGGCGAAGCTGGCCATCCTGGGTGACGGCAGGCAGTCGAAGTCGTATTTGCACATCGGCGACTGCGTGGACGCAATGCTCTTCGCAGTGGAGAGAAATAGCGGGCCGGTGAACATATATAACATCGGCTCCGAGGACCGCATCGACGTTACGGGCATCGCGCGGATAATTACGGAGGAGATGGGGCTGAATAATGTTAAGCTGGAATATACTGGCGGCACGCGGGGATGGGCGGGCGACGTGCCCTTCATGGGCCTTTCGATCAAAAAGCTGAAGGCGCTTGGCTGGAAGCCTAAATATAATTCAGAAGAGAGCGTACGCATGTGCGCCCGATCATTGCTGAATAGAAAATAAGCGGATACATATGGACCAAGAAAAAAAGATGAAGAGCATCGATAAGCGCATCGATGAATATCACTTCAAGATCAAGGACTCGAGCGACCTGAAAGCAGAGAGCGGAGTCTTTGACACGCCCACGCTCAAGACGCTCTACACGCTGTCCAGTAAGGGCATCATCACGGCCATGGGCGGCGTCGTATCGACGGGTAAGGAAGCCGATGTATTCCACGCTATCGGCGAGAACGGCCGGGAGCTGGCCATCAAGATCTACCGTATTAACACCAGCGATTTCCAGAAGATGCAGGACTACCTCATCGGGGACCCCCGCTTTTCCAACGTACGGGGCACGAAAAAAGACATCGTGTTCGCCTGGACGAAAAAGGAGCAGAGGAACCTCGAGAGAGCCGCGGAAGTCGGGGTGAGGGCGCCGGAGCCCATAATAAGCGAGCGAAATATCCTTATCATGGAGTTCATAGGCAAGGATGGCGTATCGGCGCCCAGGCTAAAGGATATACGGCTGGAGCAACCCCAGCAAGTATATGACGTGGTAGCCGAATATATGCACTTGCTTTACCAGAAAGCCCGGCTCGTCCACGGAGACCTCAGCGAATACAATATTCTTCTCTACGAGGAGAAGCCGGTCATCATCGACATGGGACAGGCGGTCATGCTGGAACATCCCATGGCGCGTGAGTTTTTAGCGCGTGACGTTAAGAACGTCGTGAGATACTTTAAAAAATCTGGCGCGAAGTGCAGCGAGGAGGAGCTTAGCGCCTTCATAATGAAAAAGGATTGAGCATCATGCAGGAGCACATCAAGGTCCCGCAGGACCGTATCGGCGCGATCATCGGCGTCGAGGGCAACATTAAAAAGATCATCGAGGAGAAGACGGGAGCGATGCTTGACGTGGACAGCGAGAGCGGGGTCGTGATCATCGAGTCCGGCGACGACTCATTCAAGGCGCTCAAGGCCAGCGAGGTCATTAAGGCCGTCGCCCGCGGGTTCAGCCCCGAGAAGGCCCTCAAGCTCCTCGAAAACGAAGACCTGGTTCTGGACGTCATCGACCTCTCGACGATGACCGACTCGCCCGCCGACCTCAAGAGGCTTAAAGGCCGCATTATCGGCAAGAACGGCAAGACCCGCGAGGTCATCGAGCAGATGACGGGCGCGAGGATATCTGTCTATGGAAAGACAGTAGGTATCATCGGCGACTCCGAGCAGCTTGCGACGGTCCGCGAAGCTCTTAACATGCTCATCGACGGGGCGCCCCATGGAGCCGTCTATGGCTTCCTGGAAAAGCGCCGGCGTGAGCTAAAAAGGACACAGATGGATTCCATTTATTAGTAATAGTGATATGGAAGGGCTTTTACCCTCCCCTGAATCTTTTTTATTTGGGTTTCTTGCCACAGCCACAGGTGTCGCACATTCGTGTTCACCCCCCGGTAAAGTGATCGGGATTTACGATAATCAGTATAGGGGCATAGAATACTGAAAGTTACCCGAAGATAAAACGAAAGAAAACGGAAGCGGTTTAAAAAGAAATGGATTACGTGGTCAGACGATGTACTTGTCTTCAGCCGTGAAGTCCTTCGGCCCGGGCTGCTGTTGCTGCTCCATCTCTTTGATCTTGGTAATGATCTTCTCGATCTCCGCCGCCCTGGCCTCGAGCTCCTTCGTGTCGACCGACAGGTTAAGCGCTTTCGAGAGCACCGCCAGGACCGCCTGGGCGCTCTTCGGGTCCACGAGGTATCCGGACGTCTCGCCCATGAGACAGACCGCCTCGATGCCCCGGAGCTCTCCCAGCCCTAGGATCAGGCCGGAGGCGCCGATGATGCCGCCGGACAGCTCGCCCTCGTTGAACATGGCGCCGTAGGACTTGACCTCGTCGATGATGTCTGCCTTATTCGTGGCGTAGAGGACGTGCGGTACATCCATGAGCTTGCCCGTGCCGTAGCCGCCCAGCGTATAAATACGCCGGGCCTTGAATTTCTCGGCAATGTCCAGATAAATGCCTGCGAGCTCATAGTGGCCGTCGTTGGTCACGCTCTGATAGTCGCCGACGAGAATAAGCAGGTCCGGCGTCTTTTCATTTCCTTTATACGCATAGACCTCGTTGCTGACCAGCTTTGTCGTGCCATCGGGGTTAACGTTCACCTGGGGCGGTAAGTGCGGGGAGAAGATCTCCATGATCTTCTCGGCCTTCAGCTCGCCGATGATGTGTTCAGCTACCAGCTTGCCGATCAGTCCGATGCCCGGAAGCCCGACGATCATGACAGGCGTGTCCAGGGCCTTTTCGCCATATTCGACGACCGTTGTCTCGTTCATAATAAAAGCTCACTTCTTCTTTGCCAGACGCCTGTACTTGCCGTAGACATCCAAAGGTGAATATCTCGCCGGGACGGGATTTATAGTCTTCCCTCCGCATTTCGGGCATACGCTATTAAAAGTATAGGTGCCGCACTGCGCGCACTTTTTCATCTTGGTCTTCATGAATAGAAAAAAGGCTTATTGGAAGGACTTCGCCTCTTCCATGTGCCTGTGGAACTCGCCCTCGCCGCCGTGCTTCTTTACCTGCTCGATGGCCTCCATGGCGGCGTTCTTGAGGATGTTCTCGGCCTTCTTATAGTCGGGAGCGACGACACGGATACGATAGCGCGGCGCGCCGACGTAGGTGATCTCGACGAGAATGCCGTCGCCGCCTTCTTCGCCCTTGTTGGCCGACTTCAGCGCCTTCTTGATGACTTCGATGCCGTTGGATTCCGGGCAGATCAGGTCCACGTAGCCGGATATGTCCACGGAAGGCACCTTGACGTTATCCTTCGCGACCTTGACGATCGCCTCGACGACTTTAGGCGAGAAGCCAAGCTTGTTGATGGCCTTCATGTCGCCCTTGACCGCGTCCTCGAAGATAGCGTACAGGTTGCCGAACTCATCCCGGATCTTATCCTTCATTGCCTCGAGCTCGGCGGGCGGTATTCCGGCGTCATCGGCCGCGAACTGGAGCCACTTGGATGCCTTCTGGTCGTTCTTCCAGAGCTGGATGGTCTCCCGGCGCTGGTGTTCGTTAACGTCCTTGAAAGAAAGGTCGATATGGCCCCTCTTGGGGTTCACGTCCAGCACTTTACAGACGATCTTCTGCCCTTCGCGCACGTGGTCGCGGATATACTTGACCCATCCCGAGGCGACCTCGGATATATGGATCAAGCCCTCCTTATTGTCGTATTCGTCAAGCGCGACGAAGGCCCCGAAGTCGACGACCTTGGTTACGGTGCAGACGACGAGTTCCCCGACGTTGGGCCATCCTTTAGTCATGATACGAATTTACCTCTACTCTAAAACTTCTAGGATCTCCGTCTTGATGACCGCCTTGCCGCCACTCGGCTCGGCCAGGGTCCGGCCGCATACAGTGCAGTCCACCCTGCTGGTCGCGTTCCCGAAGATGATCTGCTCGTTCTGGCAGTCATTGCACTTGACCTTGAGGAACTTGCTCTTTGTAATTTCCATGAATATGAACTCCTTAAAATGTCATTACTCTTCGATGAGCTCGAACTTCTGTGTCCTGAAGCCTTCCTTGATCATGGCCTTCTTGCACTTGAGGCATCGGAGCCTGATGTGGACCTTCTTGGTGGGCTTATCGCCGCCCGGGACCTTGGAAAACTTGCCGCGGTTGCCGATACCGAAGGACCTGGCCTTCTGGCGCTCGATCCTGGTGAGAGTGGAGGCCCTTCCCTTCTTGACCTTCTCCACCTCATGCTCGGTGTGAGTCTTGCAATGCGGACAATACGTCATGTACTTTTTCGGCATCTTCATATGATATTCACCTTTTTGCGTATGGATTTATAGGGTTTATCCCTCCCCCTGCGGATTTTGCAAGGGTATGGCGACGTTTTTATTACACAGCACCAGCGCGTTCGCCTTCGGAAGAACGACCACGTCATCGCCGGATAAGTGGTAGTGCCGCCCATCGACCCCCACGAAGCGGGGAATGTCTTTGAGCACTTTGACCATCACGAGGTCTTCGCTTATTTTATCATTATGAACTTCGGAATTTTCGATAGGCTTTTCCTTAGTGGTTGTCTCCCCTAATATATTTTTCGAAGGATTTTGGGGCCTGCCGGGCTCTAATACGGGGAGAAGTACGTCCGTCCGGCCGCTCTCCAGGGCGGCCACGATCCCGTCGAACATCGGCTTTTCCCGCTGCGTCAGCCCCTTGACATCCATGCGGATGCCGGAAGCGGTGTTGAGCGCGGCGTCGATGATCTTGCTGCGCCGCCTGTCGAAAATTCCCTCGAGCACCATGCGGGCGTTCTTCAGCTCGTCGCTGAGCATGTCCGCCTCACGGTAATTCGTCGCCTCGTTCCGGGCAGCCTCGAGCTTTTTAATATACCCGGCCGCATCATCGTAGAAGGAGTCGCCTATCTCCTGCAGCTCGTCGATCTCCCGCTCCTTTGTCAATATCATTACGAGGTCTTCAAGGCTCATACTCGGCGCTCCCCCGGCACATCAGGTACATGGCGACATTCTCGGGCAGCCGCCCGACGCCCTCGCCGACGCGCCAGATCTTCCCTTTGATCTCCACTTCCTGGGGCCTGGTGACCAGCACCCGCACGGGCGCTTCAGTAAATATTATGGCATCTTCAAGGGGATTAAAGGTTTCGAGCTTTTTTCTGGTGAGGGGCACGACGCCAAAGGACGACCCCCCATGTATAGAGCCGGGCAGCCGTATAAGCCTTTTGATGTCCGCCGTCACAGGCTCGTCGGTCTTTCCCGCCACGTCGACCTTGAACTGGTCGATGGTCCCGTCCAGCATGTTCTTAAAGAAGCCCTTGAGATTCCCCTTGATCTCGAGCCTCCCCTCCTTTCGGACCTTATCCAGCTTCGCAGGCTCCCGGGCGACGGCCAGCAGGTCTCCTGCCTGTTTGCTATCGAGCTCATATTTTTTAAGCTCTTTTTTAGCCTCTTTATCGTCGAGGCGGCCGATATCGGCAAGCTTATCGGATATGTACCACGCCACCCGGCGGTTCCACCCATACCCCGGAATGCCGCCGTCGAAACCCTCGATCTGCCAGACGCCGGTCGTCTTCTGGCCTTTAAAGCCCTCCACGATCTTCGTGGCCTTCGTGAAAATGCGGCCGCTATCCAGCCCCGTGCCCAGGATATAATCCACGATCTCCCGGCGCTCCGGGCTTTTTAGTGTCCTCACGCGCTCGTCCCGAATATGGACATGGTAGCCGCGGCCTCCGGAGAACACGATGTCCATGTCCTTCTCGCTGAAGCCCAGGTCATCCAGTAAAAATTCATCGATGAGGCGGATGAACTCTTTTTTGACCATCTCCAGCATGCCCGAGTACGACTTCGGCGGGTTGGGCAGGTGGTCGGCGTCGAGATCGAATATCAGGTCCGCCCCTAGCCATTTCTTTTCCAGCATCGTGGGCGCCTGCGGGTACTGGTAATAGGCGGCCGAATGGTAGGCGTGCTGCGGCGCCATGCTTTTGAGATAATCATTTAGCTCGGCGGCGCTGTTGAACGACTTGTGGCGGTGCATCTGCATCGGGCGGGACCGGTCGGGCACGTCCTCGTAGTAGAGGAAACCCCACTCCCGCTGCGTAAAACCTGGCGGCACCGGCACCGGATGCTCCGCGTAGTACTCCCGGAAGCGCTTCATAAGGAAGAGCCGCGTCTGGTCGTTCATGATTCCACTAAGAACGCCGGAGCATAAAATATTAACTACTCACTAACTTGGCAAAGAAGCGTTTATTCGGCTTATCTAACCAGTACTCCAATTAATAATTTATCCCGCATTACTCCAATATGGATAATACTCAATAACATATTATCCTAGAATGTTATTATATAGCCAATGCCCATTGTATTATAATAATAACTTTCAAATCCCCATTATCATATAAAACGTATAGCTTTTATTTTAATGACGACCGCAAAACATAATATATAAATCACCATGTTTCCCTTGTATATCCTATGGATCAGGTGATCTATTATTCGCGGAGCGGCAATACGAAAAAGCTGGCCGACGCGATGGGGGAGGCACTGGGCGTTAAGCCGGTCGAAGTGGCAAACGCAAAGATCGACCCGGCTGCCTGTGTAGTGTTTTTAGGCAGTGGGCGCTACGCGGGTACACCCGGCCAAGAGATGATGAAGTTCATCGAGACCAACGACTTTAAAGGCCAGAAGGTCGCCCTCTTCGGCACTTATTGGCTCGCTGGCTTGAACAAGGGCCGAGAAATCGAAACGACGACGAAGGCGCTGGAGCAAAAGGGAGCTATCGTTGTGGGCGACTACAGGTGCCCGGGAAAGTTTATCGTGTTCAACCTTGGTAGGCCAAATGCTCGCGACCTCGAAGGCGCAAGGGGATTCGCGAAGAAAATGAAAAGCATTTCATAAAAAATATTACACAATGACGGGTAGCGTTACCACGAACCGGGTGCCCTTCGTATAGTCGCCGGTTACCCGGTCCTCGACCCATACTCTGCCGCTGTAACTATCCACGAGCGTCTTCACCAGGTATAGGCCGAGGCCCATACCCTTTGCCTTGCTCGTGCCCTTCAATAATCGCTGGAAGATCCTGTCCTTCATTTCGTCCGGGATCCCGGGACCGTTGTCATCGACCATCACCCGGCAATATTTTACACCATTAATGCTAACCGTATCCAGGTCGATCAGAATATCGGCGCTCTCGCCCGTGTGCTTGATCGCATTGCTGACCAGGTTAGCGAAGACGTCATACAGCAGATCGTTCGCCCGGACCATGCACCGTTCGCACTCATTCAAGTGCAGCGTGACCCGCTTATTCGGCACCGACCCGTACTCACTCTGCACGTCCCGGAGCACCTGACAAACGTCTACATCCTGTAATAAGAGCAATCCATTCCGGAGCTTTTCCAGCTTCCTCACGTTACTGATGAGCTGGGTGCTACGATGCAGCACCTCCTCGGGCTTATCCAGTAGTTTCGCCTGCTCTTCGCCCGGAGGCATACTCTTGGCCAGTTCCAGGTAACCCAAAGCCACCTGGTGCATGTTGTTGATGTCGTGACTCATGAGGTCGAGGTACAGCTCGGCCTGCTGCTTAGCTACAATTAACGCTTCCTCGGCCAGCTTGCGCTCGGTGATGTCCCGGTTGCTGGCCCGGCGACCAAGCCATTTTCCGTCCTTTCCGAACACCGGCTGGCACTCGTGGCTGATCCACCGGGTCTCGCCGTGTGCCGTTGTGATGCGGAAATCGATGCGGGCTGCATTATCGGCAGACGCAAAATGGTCTGCCTGGTGGCGTTCGTAGGCGGCCCGATCGTCCGGATGTACGATCTTCAACGTTAACCCCGGGTCTCGGTAGAAGTCGGCCGTATCATAGCCTGTGATCCGCTCGGCGGAGGGGGAAATGTACACGTATTCCCCGTTCGGGCCGATCCAGCTCTCCCAGTCGTAGGTGAAGTCGGCCACTAGCCGGAACTTCTCCTCGCTCTCCTGTAACGCCTTTTCGACCCGCATGCGATCGTTGATGTCGCGGACGTGCTCGATGATGCCCATCACCTCCCCCCGGTCGTTCACCAGCGGGAAGGCGTATATCTCAGTCCATCCCTTAAGGTCATTCACGACCTGCCTTTGCGTGGACCTTGTTTTCATGGCCCGGAGGCTCGGGCACATCTCGCAGGGCGCAGACCGCCCGTGGTAGGCCTGGAAGCATTTTTTACCGGTTATGTGCCCATACCGTTTTTCAATGGCCGGGTTCACCTGGATGATGTTCAAGTCCTTATCCAGCACACTGATGCCGTCCTGGATGCACTCGAATACCTCCCTCAAAAATCTCTCATTTTCCTCTAGCTTCCCAATGATTAACTTGCGCTCGGTGATATCCCTGATGAAATTGCCCATGTACTCGTTTTCAAGGAAAAAAACAGATATCTCCACGGGGAACCTGCTCCCATCCTTTCTCGAATACACTGTCTCGGCTTTAAGTAAGCCTTCTCGCTTAACTATATCCCATGCCTGCGAATATCGTTTCTCATCGTAGTAAGTATCGAAGTCCCATACTCTCATGGAAAGAAGTTCATCCTTCGTAAAGCCAAGGGCACGACAGGCAGCATCATTCGCATATACGATGCGCCCCTGTTTATCAGCCCACATACACGGGTCCACGGCATTATCCAGAGCCAGCTTGGAGATCCTTAATAGTTTATCGCCGCCCGGAAGCTCTCGCGTGTCAAGACTATCATTTTTTGTAATAGCTTTCTTACGAATTCGGTCCTTATGATCACATGTAGGCCGCATAATCTCTCTATTTTTTACCATTATAGGTGCCACCAGACTTTTTTGGATCTATTTTCGTAGACATAGGAGCCTTGAAAAATAATCAATAGAATTAGACCCTTCTGACTAATATTAATAACGGAAATAACATGAACAACTTAATATAAATATTTTATAATAAAATAAAGGCTTATCGATTAAGAGTAATCCTTAGTATTAACGAATTTTAGCCTTGACCTTATCGTATAGCTTGACCTTCTTGCCCTCGCGGAGGTTCTTCTGGATATACCAAAGCGTCGATTTATTGATGCCCAGTTCTTTCTGCTGTTCAGGCGTCGTGTTCAGGATGAAGTCCCGGGTCTTATTATCGTCGTTCCGCTTAATCGATACGCCGGGCACATAAAAAATATTGTATTAAACTCAGCATTTTAGAGAAACCCAATAGTATCGACGTGATATTATGAAATTGCTTATAAAAAGGCACCATTTTGAGGGTTTAAAATATTAACCCGATGAAGGCTTAAGACAACAAAGTTTATTTCGTATATAAGAGAATATAGTGGCAAGGGATATACAATGGCTAAAATGCAGTTAATAATATTTATAACGGCAATAATGATAGCGGGCGCTTTGATAGTGCCCTCGTACGCACAAGTTATCGCGCCTGCACCGACCGCGAACGTGACCTATGTCCCGGTCAGCGGCACTATAACCTTCGAACCGAATACCTATACGACTGGTGTTAAGAGCGTCTCGGACCTCACGATCTACGCGCGAAGCCCGGACGGCACTGACACAAAGACGAACCCCGCGGCGGACGGTACATTCTCCGTGAGCGTCCCGGGCGCTGGCAATTATAGCTTCTGGGTCATACCGTCAAAGCTGGATTACCTGAACTCGACCACGAACGCGACATACCAGGTACAGTATCCGGACATATCCGCTCCGTATTATACGAATGTCTCTGCTACGGGTCTCACGGGCTTAGCCATACCGACGAAGACCGTTCAGACCGGCAAGCCCATGAATGCGACCCCCCTGCCGCCGACCGTGCCGGCCGCCACTGCCACTCCGCAGGCGACCCCCGGGTTTACGATGATCGCCGTGCTGGCTGCTCTGGGAGCTGTCTGTGCGCTGGCATTCAGGAAGAAGTAAAACTTAACTATTTTTCAATTTTCATTTTTTATAAATATTTTTTATATCTTTATATTAAATATTATTAGTGCCACTTGGTGTAAACTTGGTGTGGTTGAAACCATGTGCTTACAAGTGGCACCAAGTTTACACCAGGCCGCACGGAATTTTTATTTAATCACCAGGCGGCACCAACTAATTTTTAATAAATTTGCTGTGTTGAATTATTCC
>NZ_DATJPM010000020.1 GCF_035506375.1 Methanocella sp. | reverse complement strand
TGCCGCCAGGTGATTATATTATATTTTGGTGCCGCCTGGTGTAAAACTGGTGCCGCTTGTAAGCACTCTTTTTTCAAACAAACCAGGTTTACGCCAGGCGGCACCAATTTTTATTATAACACCTGGCGGCACGGAGCTTACACCAGGCCGCACCAAAAAATAAAATTATTTATTTTTTTTGAGCACTTTAATATCCGACCATGAGCCGGTGAGCCTGCCTCCGAGCGCGAGCTTTCCAAGCAATTTATCAATTTCAGGGCTTATCTTCTCGGGCTTCGTCTTAGCCAGCTCGGTCCCGGGCAGGGGCAGGAAGTAGTGGGCGCGGACCTTGCCGCCTTCCTCGATGATGGCATTGATACTATCGACAGTAAGCTGCTGGTCTTCCTCGCGCTCTCCGGGCAATCCGAAGATGAAGTCGACGACGGGCGTCAGGCCGGCATCGTGGGTCAGCTCCACAGCGTCCAGCACCTGCGCCGCCGAATGCCCGCGGTGGATGGCCTTCAGCATCCGATCGCTGCCCGACTGGCCGCCTAAGTGCAGCTCCTTATTCGCACAGTACATGTTCAGCAATTCCAGCATCTTCGGGGCCACGAACTCGGGGCGT
This sequence comes from Methanocella sp., assembly GCF_035506375.1. Taxonomy (NCBI): domain Archaea; kingdom Methanobacteriati; phylum Methanobacteriota; class Methanomicrobia; order Methanocellales; family Methanocellaceae; genus Methanocella; species Methanocella sp. The sequence goes on along the minus strand of NZ_DATJPM010000020.1, from coordinate 38,682 downwards.
ACTTCCGAAGGAAATGTGCCGAAGTATATGTTCCCGGAAAGCGACTTTAACAGCCGTTCCACTGCGGCCTCGTTGGGCGTTATCCCGTCCGACCCGTATGCGAAGGCGTTCGGGGACACCAGGCGCTTGTCCTCGTAAAACTTATCGTATTTACAGATGGCTTCCACGCTCCGGTGCCTCATTTTATGCCCGAAGAGCCGGGGCGTCTGGCAGTAGGCGCAGTTCCAGGGGCAGCCGCGGGTGATCTCGATGGGCCCGAACAGCGGGGGCTTAAAAGGAGGATATTTGTCCAGGTCGACATTCTCCCTTTTAGGCGTGAAAACGACCTTCCCGTCTTTCTTATAGGCGATGCCCCTCACGCGTGAAGCGTCGTCGCCGTTTTCGAGTACGCGGACAAGCTCGGGGAGCGCCTCCTCGCCCTCGCCCACGACCACGTAGTCAAAGTACTCGAGTGTTTCCTCCGGGCATCCCGAGGGATGCGGGCCGCCGGCGATGAATACGGAGTCCGTCCTGGCCGCCTTTACCTCCCGGAAGATGGAGCGCGCCTGGGGAGAGGCGAAGCTATAGAGCATGATACCATCTTCGGGCCTTTTGGCCAGGTCAAAGTCCAGGACGGCCCCAAGCGCAGCGATGCTATAGCGGTTCCTGGGGTTCCAGCGGAAGTGGGCAAGCATCATTCCATATTGCCGGCCCCAACATTAAAAACGTTATTGGGCAGCGAATCTCCGGATAGCGCAGTATGCTGTAGACGTGCCTTTTATCAATCAAATATTAATATAAATATGGTTATATTTAGCCCTGTAAACGGTAGTTATAGTGGGGGGTAATTAAATGTCTCGAAAATATCTTGTTTATCTGGCGATAGCGCTCGCGACAGCACTGGCCGGATGTATCTTTTTGCCTGGGGCTCCTGCGGGAAATCAGGCCGGAAATAGCGTGGCGCCTCTGATCCCTTTGCCGGCGGCCGGGCCTTCGGTAACTCAGGTACCGGCAGAGCAGGCTGCCACTTATAGCCCGTTCGACCTCGACGCTGTAAGCTGGGCGGAGTACAGGCGGACCGCGAACGGGGGCCCCGTCTCCGACGTGAGGCTCGAATACAGCTCGAGCCAGCCGGGCGGCGGAAAGATGGTGAGCATAAAGCGCACGCAGACGTCCGGCGGCGCCTCCTCGCTCAGCACGCAGGATGGCGGCCGGAGCTACAGCATGCGCTATTCCAGCTCGCAGAGCAGCACGTCCTCGAACATGATGCCAGCCGGCGAGATGATGGCCAACGACCCGGTTCTTTATGCGGACGGCCTGAAGTTCAGCGGCCCCGTTAGTACGGAAAGCATCACTGTGCCCAGGGGTACGTACAACTGTGAAAAATATGCGACGAGCTTCAAAGGCTCTGGCGCCATATACTGGGGGGCCGCGGGCGTGCCCATACCGGTGAAAATATACACATCTTATGATGGGGCGACATTAGAGCTGGCGGACTGGGGTTAGTTTATGGTTCGGGTTTTATTCGTTTGCCATCGGGCAATGTAGTTTCGGGGGTCTACGAGAGAGCGAAGCTGGCCATCGGTTTTATCGCAGGAACCATTGAGCAAAATATGGCGCCACGAACATGAATATAATGGACGCGAGCAGCGTAACGGCAAACCCGTTCACGATGGTCTTCGAGATGTATTCGGCCTTCGCCGGGTCCTTGACGAACCTGGCCATGAAATTGCGCGTGGCCTCACGGAATATGTGGCCGCCGTCGAGCGGTATCATGGGCAGGCAGTTAAACAGCCCCACGTTGAAGTTCAGCCAGCCGATCCAGAACAGGCATTCTGACAGGTCGTAGACCAGGCCGCCGAAGTGCGCCGCCCAGCCTATGGGGTGGAACAGGCTCGCGAAGTCGCCGGTGAAAACGCTGAATCCTGGATCGTCGCCCGTGAACTGCAGCACTGGGAGGATCATGATCCGGAGCCAGCCTTGCACTGAAAAGGGCATGTTCTTGAGGCCGTCGAGGTATCCCTGGGCGTAGGCGCCCATGCTGATGCCGATGGCGTTATCGGACATGTCGTTGCTGTAGAACCCGATGTAGCCCTTAGGGCCGGTGCCCGAGGCGAGGACGAGCGTCATATTCCTGGCGGTGCCGTTGGCATCGATCATGCCGAGGGTCACGGTCTGCCCGGCCTTCGTGTCGTTCATGTAGTCGTTGAAGGCGGCGGTATTGTCTATGGGCGTGCCGTTGATGGAGACCAGGCGCATGTTGGGCTGGATGCCCGCCTCCTTCGCGGGGTACGCGGTGTCGTTGATGATGCCGAGGATGTAGACGCCCCGGGCGTCGCTCACGTTCACGCTGTAGCTCACCGGCCTGCCGTTCAGCGTGCCGTTGATGACGGCGACGTGGCCGGGGTGCGCCTTCAGGTAGGAGTCGAGCTGCGCCTGGCTCGTGACGTTCTGGCCGTCGATGGTGGATATGATCATGTTGGGCTTCATGCCGGCCTGGTCCGCCGGGCTGCCCACGGCCACGTTATAGACCAGCACGTAGTTGTCCGTGGCGGCGATCGCGCCCAGCACGGGCCCGAAGAGCAGCGCGAACGCGATGATGGCGACGAAGAAGTTGGCAATGACCCCGGCGCTCAGGATGTTCACGAACTGTTTCGAGGTAGCACGGCGCTTCCCTTCGCCGGGGGCCTTCGTGTCCATGGGCCCCAGGATATCGGCGGTCGATCCCTCGCTCTTGGTCCCGAACATCTCCTCCTCGTCGATCTCGGCGAACGCGCCGATGGGTAAGGGCATGAGCATGATGCCCAGAGAGTTGACCTTGATGTCCTCCACCCTGGCCAGGATGGCGTGCCCCAGCTCGTGCACGGCCATGGCTATGATGAGGGCGATCCAGCCCCACCAGAAGGGGATGAACTGGTTCAGGCCGGGGATGGCGAGGACGTTCTGCGGGGAGTTGGCCGGCCCGGGTGCGGGTATGTCCTGGACCCTCAGGAGCATCCAGAGGTCTGTGCCGAGCAGCATGACCAGCATCACGACCATGGATAGAATAACAAGCGGCATGCCCAGCGCCGTCACCGCTTCCCAGAACCAGCGGGGCTTCGCAAGCCAGTCAAGGAACTTCTGGCCCCTGAAGGTGCGGATCATAAGTATGGGCCCCATGGCCGTCATGTTATATTTCTTGAGGATGCCCGCCCGGTCCAGGTCCGAGATGATGAACCACCACAGGGCGAATACTATGAACGCAGCGATCCAGATAAAGTCTACCAACTTTTATTTCTCCCCATAAATCTTATATTAACATAGTCCGAGTTAAAGTTTGGTACTAGATGTTCTCCGTAGTATATATAATTTGTAGGGATATGGAAGAGGCGGGCCACATAGCGGATGTTCTGGTCGGAGAGCGACTGGTGGCCTGCGCGAACTTCGACGTCATATCCTCGGTATACCGGTGGAAGGGGCGGGTCGAGCACGACACCGAGGTCTCGATGATCTGTAAGACCACCACGGAGAATGTGCCGGCTGTAATAAAAAGGGCTAGAGAGCTCCACAGCTACGAGCTGCCGTGCATCACCTCTTGGACGCTGGACGAGGGATATGGGCCGTACCTGGACTGGGTAAAGAAGGAAACTGGCAAATGAGGCGAAAGACCGCGGAGATGGGGCCCCGGCGGGAGGTGGCCTACACGCAGGAGACGTGGGAGCGGCTGCGCCGCCTGCGGGAGAGGGCCTCGGCCGTCTTAACGCTTTTAAAGAAGAACGACGCCGACGGCTACGTGTTCGGCAGCGTCGCCCGGGGCGACGTGAAGCCGGGGAGCGACGTTGACATTTTCATCCCCTCGACGGTCAGTTCCATAAGAGTGGGCCTGGCACTCGAGGAAATGATAAGGGAAAAGAGCATCGTCCAGGCCACGCCCCGGGCGCTGGTGAAGGCCCACCTGGTGCTGCAGGACGGGACGAACGTGATCTTTCCGCTAATCGCGCCCCGGGAGACGGAGCTGGAATTCTACCGTTTCGGCGGCGAGATAGGCCTGAAGGGCATTTCGGAGGGCCGGCGCGTCTGCGGCGTCGATAAGCGCCTCATGCTCATCGAGCCCACGCCCGAAGGCCACGTCGAGACGCCGCTGTCGGACCTGTCCCCGGGATGGGCCGCGAAGAGGATAGGCGTGGGCCAGGCCATCGTGGAGGAACGCATGCGGGTGCTCGAGAGGAGAGCCGAAGTCGGGCGGACCGGTGTTTATTTGAACAGGACGCTCGCCCCGGAGGAGAGCTTCGAGCAGGTGCTCGCGGAAATAGCGTACAGCGACCCGGCGCTACGCCGGCGAATGGTAAAATAATCTTTTATCAAGGCCCTCTAAGAAAAAATAAGTTGCTCAAAGACTTTTTCAGCCACGAAGCTACGCTAAGCGGGCCTGAAGCTACACGAAGAGATCAATAATTTTAAAAATCGTTGGTGTCGCCTGGTGTAAACCTGGTGTAATTGGTGACTAATAATAAATATTGGTGCCGCCTGGTGTAAACCTGGTGCCGCTTGTAAGCACTCTTGTTTCAACCACACCAGGTTTACACCTGGCGGCACCAATATTTATTATAACACCAGGCGGCACGGAGTTTAAACCAGGCGGCAACAACGATTTTTAATAAGTCTTAGAGAACTTAGAGCCAGCTTCGAGCCACTTTGAGGCTGAAAAAGTCTTCGGGCAGCTTATGGTGCCTTGACGGGCTTAAAAATAGAAAATGGGCTATGAGAAAAATAAGTATAATTTTGCTGGTTTACTTCAGCTTGTCGGAAAGCGACCTGAGCTTCTGGATGTTCTCCAGGTGGACCGCCGCCTCTTCCTTCTTCCGCTCTTCGAGCATGGAGATGATGTCGGTGATGCCGGTCGCCAGCTTGTAGCACTTCAGCGGCCTGCCCTTGCCTTCTTTCTTGATCTCGCGCTCATCGACCCAGCCCTGGTCCCTCAGCTCGCGCATCACGATGCTGACTTCCGGCTGCCTCAGGTCGGCGCCGAGCTCGATGTCCCGGCTGATGGTCTCATCCACGTTGGCCAGATATACTAAGGTCTTAGCGACGTTTCGCTTTAAGCCCACGTTCACTAAAGTTTCAACGAACTCCTTGTCCTTCTCATCAAGTACAGGTACGGTAAGTTTTTTCATCCTATCCACCTCGTTTAATAAATTATTTCTAATTCATGATAATTTATTAATATAGGTTGATAATAACCCTGTTGATTTATATACTTTATCCTTATAAATGGTTATTTATTAAGCGCAATTGTAAATAAATCTTTAATATAGCTTAGTAAAATATAACCATATTTAATAATACATTTTTTGGCACACAATAGCCCTTCTTTAAATATAAATGTTTTGCTTAATAAGCCGTCCATATAAATGCCTTTAACAATTGTGCGATGAGACTGCGCCGCGGGTTATGATAATATTAATGTAAGCACAATATAATAATCAGGTATGCGCTATGCGGATCCCGTGCATTTTGTATTCGGACGACTTCCTGGGGCATGACCTCCCAGGGCACGTGGAGAGCCGGGAGCGTCTCCTGGCCATCATGGAGAGGCTGCGCCCCATGTCCGGGCGACTGGAGTTCAGTGAGCCCCCTCCGGCGGGCATTAGTGACCTGGAAGCGGTACACCAGCCCTGGTATGTGAAGAGCATCCTGGGCCACGGCAGGGGCAGGCTGGACATGGACACATATATGAGCGAAGGGTCCGCGGCCGCTGCCATGAGGGCGGCCGGCGCGGCCATTGAGGCGGTGGACCTGGCGCTTTCGGGGCGGAGTTTGTCCGCCGGAATGGTCCGGCCCCCGGGCCACCACGCCCTCCCGGCGCAGGCCATGGGCTTCTGCCTTTTTAATAATGCCGCCATCGCGGCGATGCACGCCCTGAAAAAGGCTAAAAAAGTGCTTATCGTCGACTGGGACGTCCACCACGGCAACGGCACGGAGCTGGTCTTCTATGGGCGGCCCGACGTGCTCTACTTTTCCGTGCATCAGTATCCACACTTCCCTGGCACCGGGGCGGCCGACGATACGGGCACCGGCGAGGGAGAAGGCTACAACGTGAACGTGCCCCTGCCCGCCGGGTCGGGCGACGGCGACTACGTCGACGCCTTCCAGAGGATACTGCTGCCGATCGTGGGGTCATACCGCCCGGAGCTAGTGATCGTCTCGGCAGGCTACGATACCCATCATGCGGATCCCCTCGGGGACATGCGGATGACCGCGGCGGGCTTCGGCGAGCTGGCCTCGCTCTTAAAAAGCGCCTGCAGCGCGAACGTCGTGCTGCTCCTGGAAGGGGGATACAATATCGAGCACCTGCCCTCGTGCGTGGAGGCGTCGCTGCTTGGCTTCATGGGAGAGGACTACGGGCGGATATCGGGAGAAAGGACGGCAGCGGCGGCGGAGCGCATCCATGAGGCGGCGGCGATACAGAAGAAGTACTGGAGACTCTAATTCTCCGGAGCGCGCAGGAACTTCGTGAGGAACACGGCGAACTCCGGCCCAAGCTCCAGCACGTTCTCGTTTTGCATTATGTCGAAGCCTTCGGCTACGGACTTCGCCACGTTCTTGCCGAGGCCGCACGACGTGAGCCGGGCCCTGATCAGCTCATTGGCGGTATCGTAGCGGCGGGGCATGTCCACCGCGTAGCGGCAGCTGCTGGTTATATAGGCGCCCGGGTACTTTTCGATGAACTTCTCGCAGTGCTCCCGCTCATAGAGCGGCGGCCCGAAGTGGCGCTCTATGGCCGGCAGCTCCCAGACGAGCATCTCGAGCACGACGGCGCTCCTGTCGCTGGACCAGACGTCGCTCCGGTACACCTTGAACTCGTGGCGGCCCAGCAAGTTTACGACCGATTCCTCGGCCTTCCTGAGCTGGGGATAGAGCGTGTCCTCGACGATGTCCGGCGTTTTAAAGGTTATTGCCACGAGCCGCGTGCCCCGGGAGGCAAGCAGCCCCTCCAGGGCCCCCTTTTTCATGGGCTCCGGGGGAGGCGGGAAGAAGAAGCCGATGGACGGCGCCTTCAGGAATCTGCGGCAGGCGTCGACGAACTCGCAGAACTTTTGCTCCGAGAGCGCCGCAGCCACGTTCCTCTTCGGGTCGACGGGGTCGATGACGACCAGCGCGTCGGCGTGCTCGACGGACCTGTCCATGTGGCCCTCGATGTCGATGACCTTGCCCCGGCGGAAGCCGGAGCCGTGCTCCACGACGCCCATAAAGGAGCCGTACTTGAGCACGAGCAGCTCGCATAAGTACCCGGAAAAGCCCTGCGTGCGCAGCTCGGAGCCGTACACGCCCACTCCACGGGTGAACTGCTTTAATAGTCTCACCTGGTCGGCCTTAGCGTCGATGTTCTTTTGGACGTACTGGTTGTGGAACGGGCTCCGGTCCACGGCCGACTGGATGTGGGCGGCGTCCTTTACGCGGAAGCAGGGCACCAGGTCCACGTCCAGGCCACGGTATAAAGCGGTGAGATAAGGGTGCTCCGCGTAGCGCTCCTCGTACCTGGGCGAGACGGCCTTTGCCAGCCTGAGGCCGTCCTCCTCCAGCTTTTCGCGGGGCGTCTCCGGCGGGAACATAAGGAAAATATCGATGTCCTTCTTACCCTTAAGCCAGGTGTCCCGGGCCGTCGAGCCGACGTGGAGCGCGTAGACGTCGAGGCCTTCGGCGCACGCCGCCGCGTCGACCTTATCGATGGCCTCGCGGGCGACGCTCCGCATCTGGGCCTCCTCGGCGGCCGAGGGCCTGATGCGCGCCAGGACCTCGTCGAACAGCTCATCGGGCAAGGGGTATCTCCTTTAGCACGTCGTACCGGGGGCCTTTCGGGCTTAGCGTGCTCTTCATCAGGTGAATAGTATCGACCGTCATATCCCCCGCGTCAAAGTATTTGTATTTTTGGAAGAGTGCCGGAAGCTTTTGCTTTTGCTCGGGCGTGGAGAACTTTACTCTGCCGATCGTCACGTGAGACTGGAAGCGTCCTTCCCGGGGGAAGCCGACCTCCTCCATGAGGGCCTCCACCTGCTTATTCAATTCCACGAAGTCGCCCTCCGCCCCAACCCATATGACCCGGGGGCTCCTGGGGTTAGGGAACCCGCCCAGCGACCGCATTTTCGCCCGAAATGGTTTTACTGTGACCTTTTTAAGCGCAGCCTCGATGCCGTCCACCCTGCTTTCCTCGATGTTGCCTAAAAACTTGAGGGTGACGTGGATGAGCGAGGGCTCGACGAGCCGGACGCCTTCCATGTCAAAATCCCGTTCCGCCTCGCCGATCTTCTCCCTGATCTGGGGCGTGAGGCCGGCGGATATGAACGCGCGTATCATCGCTGGTATAGTCGCACCGCGTGCAAAAAAGCTTATCGTTCACTGCCTTAAAAACTCCAGCAGGCCGTCGTAGGGCAGGGCGTTAAGAACGCTTTTCCTGGTCACCCAGCCCCGCCTGGCGTTGAGGACGCCGTACTTTGACGGCCACGGCGGAAATTGTGCCGGTAGCCTTGAGGAAACGATGCCGGCTCATGCCCAGTACTTCTTTTACCCATCATCCGGCCATATGCTCCGACCATTTTTAGCTCCGATTGTATAATTAGCTGAAGCGAGCAGCACGAAGATTTTATTATAGGAGTGCCTTCAAGGATACGATTACGAATGCTCTCTCTTGCCGGTAACATCACATCCATCGTTATGGACATCATCGGTAACCTCGGCTACCAGGGCATTTTCATTCTCATGACCTTAGAGAGCGCCGGTTTACCCATCCCCAGCGAGGTCATCATGCCCTATGGGGGGTTCATGGCATCGTCGAGCGGTATCTGGCACGTCGTCGGCGTCGCCGTGATCGGCACGCTGGGCACGGGCCTGGGCTCGGCCATCGGATATCTGGTCGGGGCATGGGGCGGCAAGCCATTCGTGGATAAGTACGGGAAGTTTTTTGGAGTGAACGCGCAGAAGATGCTCTGGGCCGAGCGGTGGTTCTGCAAGTACGGCGAGGCCGCGTGCATCTATACCAGGCTGCTGCCGGTGGTGCGCTCCATCGTGAACGTCCCCGCGGGACTGCTGAGTATGGATTTCAAGAAGTTCATCACATACAGCATGCTAGGAGCTTTCCCCTGGTGCATGGTGCTCGCCTTCATCGGCTATGTTTTAGGAGAGAACTGGCAGTCCATCATGGCCTACTCGCACGTGCTGACGTTCGCAATCGTGACCGTCGTAGTGGTCATCATCGCCGCCGCAGCGGTGATCTACTTGCTGGTCCGCATGGGAGTCATACTGCCGGAGACCATAAAAAAGTACCTGCGGTTCATCATCGACATATGACAAATATATTAGTGTAATAATTATTTTATCAATATGAAAAAGTATTTCTTGTCTTTTGCCAATGTAGGTTCTCGTGGACGCGGACATTAACGGAAATACTCAGAACCTCGAACCAGCCAGCGCCCGAAGCCCGAAGCCCCGGCTGGCGCAGATCGACGACAGCGGCATCGGCTCGCCCGTCGGCGGCGCTGCCATCGGCGTCCTCGATACCGGCACTGGCGTATTCAGGTACAAGCTCGTGGGCATCCAATATTTCCAGGACGGGTATAAGAACGAGTACCAGGACCGGGTCGTCGAGATCGTCCGGGAATTGTTCGCCGAGATGGGCATCACCGGCGACGTGTACCGCATCGAGATCTGCTCAGGCCACATCTTCGACCGCGTCCGCCCCTGGATGGACGAAGCGGGCTACGAGTGGAAGTCCATGAAGATCGTCGACCCGCTCCAGAGCTTAATCGAGAACGCGTTCAGCGATTTTCTCATAAGCCTGGGCGTGCCCGAGCGCATCCGCACCATCGAGGTGGGCCGCGACCAGTTCATGTACCTATTCAACTGGGTCAGGCAGGACCCCGAGCATAGGGTAAAATACTGTAAGACGAACGGCACGAAGTGGAAGACGAAGTGGTCCCATAAGCTATATGAAAAACAGTCACGGATGCATTGAAAAGTCCGCAAAAATACTGGCTCTTCTCATGTTTTTGGATATGGATTTCGACCAATAGGCTAAACTATCGAAGAACAAGCACGGAACTACTGGCCTTTGTGGTGAAAAACCAGGGTCATACCAATATCCAAAAAATGGAGAAGACTAAAAAAATAACTTTTTTATATCATATTAGAGGCGTGAACGACCCGTAAGGCCCGTAGTAGCCCGTCGCCGGGTCGTAGCCGATGCCGCCCGCCGCCGCATAGCCTGCGCCCGGATAGGCGCCGTAGGGCGTCAGGCCCGGGTACTGGTAAAACTGCTCCGTGGCCTGGGTCACGGGCGGCGTGAACGGCCCGTATGCCGAAGACTGGGTAGCGCTGTACGTGAAGCCGCTGGTATAAGGCCCGTACGCGACCACCGGGGCGGCTAACGGCGCTGTGCAGGCAGCCGCCAGCGGAGCATCGCAGGCACCGAAAGGCACGGCGGCCGGGACGCCGGGCTGAGCCGCATACGGATATTGCGGCTGTGCAAAGCACGCCGGCGGCAATATATTGCTGTTCGCCGCGCCATAAGGCTGGTTCACCATGATCTGGTCTGCGGCCGCCGGGATGTACTGGGCGCCCGCGGAAAGCAATGCCACTTGGGCGATAATGAGCCCTAAAAGTAGCGAGATGACAATAGTTCTCGATTTCATCCAAGATCCCCTGTGATACGGTAGCTATGCAGGAGTAAAACGTTATGCCGTAAAAAGTAGCGGATGAGCAATAAGAAATAGAAATAATTGAGCGACGAATTGCCGTCGTCCTTCTGTTCGCGGGCCCGCACCCAAAACCATAAAAGATTTATAGCCTCGGAGCATGCCTGTTCCAGGTCACATGCCAAAAAACGCCGATATCCGGGACAACGCCTTTTTCGTGATGGCCGGGCTCATCCTCGTCAACGTCTTCTGGGGCGCCTCGTCCATAGCCGCCAGGGAGGCGCTGTTACAGCTAAATGCCATCGAGATCGTGACCATACGGTTCACCATAGCATTGCTCATAGTCTTCGGCATGGCAGTCGCGATGAAAAAGTGGAACTCCCTGAAGATCGACACGGGTGATATCCCCATGTTCATCCTGCTTTCTTTATCGAACGTCTCCATCGGGTTCATACTCCAGGTGGAGTCGCTGAGCTACACGACGGTCACCAACTTCTCGCTCGAGTTCAACCTGGCGACGTTCTTCATCATGCTCATGGGCGCCTTTCTGCTGGGCGAGCGCCTCACCCGGAAAAAGATGGCCGGGGCCGGGATCGCCTTCGCCGGCACGTTTCTAATAATTAGCGGAGGGCGGCCGGACCTGTCGTCCGCCCACCTGCCGGGCGACCTTATGGGCGTGGGCAGCGCCGTCGCCTTCGGGCTCTTCACCATCGCCTCCAAGAAGATCTCCTCGAAGTATGGCCTCACGACGATACTGCTCTACACGTTCTGCTTCGGCGTCCTGGAGCTGTTACCGTTTTACGTCCTGGGCACCCCGATGACGCCGCTCACCACGCTGAGCGCCCTCTCCTGGTCGTCGCTGTTATTTTTAGCGGTGCTGTGCTCGGTCTTCTGCTTCTTCGTCTACACGCACGGCCTCAGCCGCCTCAAGGCATCGGACGTGGCCATGTCAATCTACGTGACGCCCCTGGCAGGCATTCTGCTTGCCGTCCTCCTTCTGGGTGAAACGCTGACGGCCGTGACCGCCGTGGGGGCCGGGCTGATCATGGCCGGCATGTACCTGACTCAGCAGGAGCTTGAGCCGGATATGCCCGAAAATCTATACACGCCCCTCGGCCTGAACGAATAGGCTTATTTTTTTGCGGCCCCATTATTCTCCGATGACCGACCCCACGCATGCATCGGGCCTCGCCTTCGAGGAGCACGTCATAGGCCTCTTCGGCCGGGACTTCGACGTCAGGTGGATCCGTGACGGGGCCACGAAGGAGGAGGTGGACTTTAATCCGGACCTGGAGGTCCGCCATGCGGCATCCGGCGAAGTCTTCGGCGTCGAGTGCAAGTACCGGGCCTCGCACTTCCTTGGAAGGCTGCCCTGGGCGAAGGAGTACCAGCTTAAAAAGTATAGCAGGTACCGGGAGGTCACGGGCCGCCCGCTCTTCATCGTCATCGGCCTGGGCGGCACACCGGAGAAGCCTGACTACATGTACTGCGTGCCTGCATGGCGCGCCGGCGCCACCATGCTGGACACCGATTCCCTCAAGAGGTACCGCCGGGACCCGCGCCGGAAGTTCCGGTGGGACGAGAAGGCGCGCCAGCTCGTTTAGGACATATTATATCTGTTTCCTGAGCATATGGAGGATTCATGGGGTCCATCATGCTCTTCTCGGACATACACGCCGACATCGGCGCCCTCGACGCCATCCTCCGGCTCTCGGAAAGCCGAGACTTCGGAGAGCGCTACGGCCAGGTGTCGCTGACGGTGAACATGGGCGATGTCCTGGAGAGGGGCCACGATCCCGGGCCGGTCATCGACCGCCTGGAGGGCATGAGCAATATCGAGTCTATCCTGGGCAATCACGACGAGGCGTTTATCGGCCGAATACCCGTGTCGGGGAGCGACCGGGATAGCGAGCGGGCCCACGAGGCATACCGCGCCACCGGCCGCTACCAGAGATTTTTCCAGGGCATGGGCAAGTACTACATAGACACGAAGGAGAAGCTCTACGTCGTCCACGGCGGGCCCGTCGACCCCTGCGCCATAACGCCCCGGGAGGCCGAAGGCGTCGAGGCCTGGATCTACACGCAGCCATGGCAGCGCATCTCCGACATTGGCATACGGTACGTGGACGGGAGCGGATATCACTATTTACCCGCCGACGCCTTCGACGCTGTGAAGCCCGTATTTAATATGGGGTTCGCGATCATCTGCGGCCACGAGCATAGCGAGGCCGCCTACCGGCTGAAAGGCGGAGCCGTAGAGGATATATACGGAAGCCTTGAAGAGACTGAGGTCGATATGGGCGGCGTAGAAGTCCTGGAAAAAAGGCTGCCTATAGAGGAAGACGCCGCGTTCCTCATAAGGCTGGGCCTGGCGGGGCCCGAGGGCTACGACGGCGGCCGGTGCCGCTTCGGAGTGTATACCCGGAAAGGCGGCCGGGCCATATGCCTGCTGAATATCCCCGGGTGACGATGATGGACGAGGACGCGATGCTGGCAAAGGCCCGGGATATCTCGAAGTCCATCCACGCGGGCTTCGCCCCGAGCCACGACTTCTCGCATGCCGAGCGCGTCTACCGGCTGGCCGAAAGGATTGCCGAAGCCGAGGGCGCCGACCTTTTTATCGTCCGCATGGCCGCCCTGCTCCACGACATCGGCCGGGCCGAGGAGTCGAAGAACGACAACGCCCTGGACATCCACGAGGAGCTGAGCGTCAGCATGGCCGGGCCGATCATGGACGGCCTCGGCGTCCCGCAGGGCAAAAAGGAGGCTATTCTCCACGCCATCGCCACCCATCGCCACCGCCGCGGTGGCGAGCCCCGTACCCTGGAGGCGAAGTGCCTCTTCGACGCGGACAAGCTGGACTCGCTGGGCGCCGTGGGCATCGCCCGCTCTTACCTGTGGCTGGGCGAGCACGGGCGGAGCGTCTACTACCCGGAGGAGGAGTACATGGGTGTCGACCCTAAGAATAACAGCCCGGAGGTCGACTCCACGCAGCGGGAGTGGCACATTAAGTTAAAACACCTGAAGGATAAGATGTATACTCGGGCGGGCCGGAAGATCGCGCAGGAAAGGCACGAGCGCATGGCCCGCATCATCGGCGAGATCGAAAAAGAGGTTCTAGGCCTTTAGCCAAGACCCTTAAAAAAAATAAGTTAAACGAAGACTTTTTCAGCCACGAAGTTACTCAAAGCGGGCCTGAAGCTACACGAAGACACTATAAATTATTTTGCTGTGTTGAATAAGAATAAGTCTTGTATGTCGTGTACTTCTCCGGCTTAAGCCCGCGAAGACGTTTCGAGCGCGAAGGCCGCGAAGCTACATTAAAAGATGATTTAATATTAAATGAATGAGCTTAGTCACAATTGCTGTGCTGGATATGCCCTTTTATGTCTCGGAGTGTACGGAGGCACTATTTTCACCACAAAGGCACGAAGAGCACGGAGGCCCACAAAGACTTTTTTATAATTAAGAGACAAAGGGCACAGAGCCGCTTTTTGAACTTCTAAGATACAAAGGATAAGAAGGCACAGGGGCAAAAAGTGCTCTTGCTCATTCCACTATGCCCTTGTATCCTTCGTGCCTTGATGTCAATGAACCGGCTTTGTGTACTTTGTAACTTAATCTAAAAAGAAAACTTTGTGAGCCTCCGTGCTCTTCGTGCCTTTGTGGTGAAAATAGTGCCCTCCGTGCCCTTATGAAGCTTAAAATACGGGAGTAATTCAACACAGAAGTCATAATTAATTTCTTTAATAGAGTCTTCGCGGTCTTCGCGTTAGCTTCGCGGATTTCGCGCTCGAATAGTCTTCGCGGGCTTAGCAAGCTTCGCGGGCTTAAAACGGGTCATCCATACAGACCGTAAAAATTATTTAAAAGGTCTTAGAGTAACTTTGAGCCGGCTTAGAGTCACTTTGAGGCTGAAACAGTCTTCGAGGGACTTAGTCCTCGAGTAGGTACTTGTTGACTTCGATGGGCGGTATATCGAAGCCCGCGCGCATGGTGCCTATGCCCGGGACCTGCTTGACCCAGTAGGCCCGCCAGTTCAGGACTTCCTTCACGGCGCAGTCCTTGCAGATGTTGTACTGCCAGATGCCGTCCACGGTGTAGGGCGTGCCGCACTTCTTGCACTTCGCCGTGCGGAACGGGACCTTTTTCGCCATCCGCTCCTTCTCCCGTGCAGCGACCTCCTTTAATTCCTCGTTCAGCTCCTTATCGGTATAGGCCTCGCCCAGGTCGTACTGGCCGATGGGGGCGTACTTTTTCAGGGCGACCTCGAACAGCGGCCGGGGGAGAGACGGCAGGAACTTGTCCAGCACCTCGCTGAGGCCCAGGGCCTCGGTGATCCAGTACTTTTCCATCTTCTCGTACACGATTATCGAGCAGTCCTCGCACAGCTCGTAGTCCCACTTCGGGCTCGCCGTAAAGCTACGCCCGCACTCCTTACAGACACGCTTGTTCTTCGAGGTCATACCATCACCCCGCCGAAATATAAACGCTCATAGTATATTACCTTCATCCATCGGGGCCATAATAACCATTGATAGGGCAATTCATGGCATGCCCTGGCAAAGTGTAGGCTGAAAAGAATAATGGCGATATAATTCCATTAAAATGATTATGCACTAAGCGGTGCAGGCACCTTTTTGCAAAATATTCCATAAATCGCTTGCCTTTAATGTCTGCCGTTTTACTGGCGGATAGGCTTACCCTGATGGGTTGCCACACTGGGAACAGAATCTAACCCCTGATTCCAGTTTAGCGCCGCATTTTGAGCAACTACCCTGTATCGAAGCCCCGCAGGACGGACAGAACTTCGCACCAGAAGGTAGCGATACGCCACATTTAGGACATGAGTTTTGCTGAGGAGTGCCGCAAGAGGGACAGAACTTACTGCCAGATGGCACGGTTGCCCCGCATTTTGTGCATGGTATACTTCCCGGAGGCGGGGAAGTGGGTGTTGTTGGTACAGAGAATGCCGATGGATGCTGCTGGCTGCCCGAGACCATCTGGCCCATCATGGCATAGCCCATTCCTACGCCAGCGCCCACTCCGACGCCGACGCCTGCGGTCCCTCCGGAGGGATTTGAAGCCGCTTCTCGCATAGCCTGGCCGGTCTGGTATCCCATATAGTTAGTGCCGAGTACTGACATGGATGCCCTGGTGTCCACCGCCTTCTGTACCTCGTCTGGCAAGCTGATGTAGAGACCGGAAATCTTATCGATGGTAATGCCGTATGGCTCGAAGTCGGTCTTCGAGTCCTCTAAAAATATTTGCTCAATGTTCTTCAGGTTGGCCGCCAGGTTGATCACGCCCAGGCTTTTATCCTTGAGTTTACCTAGAACGTTGTACATGGAGGTGACAACCTGTTCCTTGATGCGGTCCTCCACATCCGCGGCGGTGCTGATGTTCAGGGTGCCGACGAAGTAGTTGATGAAGCTGGTCGGGTTGGACACCTTGTAACGGAACTCCCCGAACAGGCTGAGCTTGATGAGCTGGAAGGTCTTGTCCTCAAAGACGTATGGCTGTTTGCTCCCAAACTTGCCGTCGAACACTTTTTTCTGAATGTAGTAAACCTCTGCCTGCTGCTGGGCGCCACTCAGCCACTTGGCGATGTTGCCCACGATTGGGGCGTTCATGGAGGTGAGCGCGTACCTGTCGGGCCGGTCAATGTAGTCGAGGGCCTTGCCGTCCCGATAAAAGACAGCTATCTCGTCTTCTCTCACGACGATGTTGTCATTAAACCGGATGTTCCGGGGCACCTTCCACATCACGTTGTTGCGCTTCTCACCGTCCGTCCAGGCGATGGTCACCGCGCCAATTATGCTACCCTTCTTATCGGTCACTATTCCCATGGTTACACCTCCATGCCGGTGATGGCCGTCATACGGTTCCGGAACGTGGCCTCGAACGCCTCGACCTTCGCTGCCAGCGCTCCGATGCTCTCCTTGATAGAGGCACTGTTATCGGAGTCGACCGCCGCCTTAAGCTTCCTGGCATCGGTGGCCATGTCGGCTAGCGATGACGCTAAAGAATAATCATACTCGTAAAGCTTATTCAGCTCAGGTTCTCCCACTTTAACCTTCGCCGATATCCCGGAATAGCCCTGGGCCGCGTGGGCCACACCCAGCTCCACCACCTTGAAGCGGTTTATTAAAATGCCTAGCCGCTCCAAGTGCTCAAGGGAGTTGTTGGTCGCCATCACCGACCGACAGCCTTCGACCTCCTTCCGAATATCTGCCAGCTTTTCCGCAAACTGCAGTCGAATCATGTTGTCCGCCGTCCGCCGATCCTCTTTGATCCTGTATCCACGGAACCCTGGCACGAACATCTGAATCCGGGAGATGATACCCCGATCCTCTACGACCTTTTCCCTTAAGTCAGCCATATTCCATCCTCCTGAAGATAATAAATTTATTACTGCTATTCAATAATATCTGAAAATCCGGCATTACAATTGTCGCATTTCAACGTAACTCCTCATAATTCACTTGAACGGGTTCAACGGCGCACCACAGATGGGGCATTTTGTGCTTGTGCTCTCGATGAGGCCGCCACAGTATTTGCACGGTATTTTGACGACCTCTTTGACGACCTCTTTCTGGACGTGCGTGGTCCTCTGCGCAGTCTTTTCGGCGATCATGGCCTTTCTTACGGTCTCCTTGACGTTGTTGGGATCCTTGACCTCCTCCAACATAATCTTCATGGTGCCATCAATTAAGACGATTTCGATGTCGCCAATGCCCATCGCCCGGTCTTTTAAGCTCTGGTTGACCTTGATATCTTTTATCCTATAGAGGTCAATATCCTCCTCTTTCTTGCCGATGAGGCCGGATTTGATGGTAATTCTCTGGCTCGTCACCGTGTAGCTCGTGGCGTTAATCTGAGCCTTGTCTTTGATGCTGGATCTTATGCCAGACGGCTTTCCGGTCCACAGGATCGTTTCTTCGCTATCAAAATTGGTACTTACTTTTTGTATCACTGCGCCACCGTCGGTAGCCGGATTGCTAGGGGCCGCCGGGGCTGGGCTTCCGAGTTTGTTACCGCACTTCGAGCAGAACACACTTCCTTGTTGATATTCCGTTCCGCACATAGGACAAAAAGGCATTCTTATATCACTCCATAAATATTTGATAATGTTTAAGTTAATTGTTGAATAAACGATAAAGATTGCTCTAAAGCACAAGCCAAATAAATATTAAGCATTGAAAAATTAGAAAATATTGGCGAATTTTATTTGAGAGGAAGACGCAGTCCAGATAGTTTCAGATACGCTAACACATGTATCTGATTACATGGTTCTTAAAATATCGATGTTGGTATAGCCCTACTGGGGGTGCGGTGATGGTAGTTTCATCACCTGTGATTTTAAAGTCCTAATGGTCTATAGAGTCTAACCTTGTCTCTTGGCACCCCGTGGGAGCTTTTAATTCACGTGTTCTAATGACCGGGTGCACATTAGAAATAAGTGCCTCGCTCCATAAAATAAAAAAAGGGGATTGTAACCCCTTGTACCAGAGCCTCGGGCGAGATTTGAACTCGCGACCTCGTCCTTACCAAGGACGCGCTATGCCGGCTAAGCCACCGAGGCGCGTAAAAGACAACACACAAATGTAACACCTATCATATTAACATTTCGGTTACACATGCCTTTTTTTAAATGATGCAAGTGGAAGTAATAATTTATGCCAATTCCATGGTTCGGGCTTTTTTCGTTTGCCTTCAGGCAATGTAGCTTCGAGGGCAAGCGAGGGTAAGCAAGAGCGCTCCGCGCGAAGCGGGTCTCCCTTTAGCCTCAATAAAAGAATGAAGGGTGCCTAACCATCTTTTATCGCGATGATTTATATCTTGCCAACCAGGTTTAGGCCCGGCTTCAGCGTCTCTTCGCCCGGCTGCCAGCTCGCGGGGCATGCCCGCCCCTTGTGCTCGCGGACGAACCTGGCCGCCTGCAATTTACGCAACAGCTCGTGCATGCTCCGGCCGATACTGGTATCCTGTATTTCTAAGCACTTAAGAAAGCCGTCGGGGTCGATGACGAAGCTGCCTCTTAAGGAGAGCCCCTCGTCCTCGGTGAGCGTGCCGAACTCGCGGCAGATCTTTCCCGAGGGGTCGGCCACCATCGGGTATTTTATGGTCTGAATGGCCGGCGAGTTATCGTGCCAGGCCTTATGCACGAATACCGTGTCCTTGCTCACGCTGAGCACCTCGGAGCCCTCTTTTTTAAAGTCGTCGTACAGCTCGCCCAGCTCCTGCAGTTCCGTGGGGCAGACAAAGGTGAAGTCGCCCGGGTAAAATACCAGGACCATCCACTTGCCCCTGTAATCCGAAAATTTGATCTTCCTTATCCGGTCGTTCTGGTAGGCTTCCGCCTCGAAGTCAGGCACTTTCTCGTTGATCTTCAGCATAATGGACACTGTGATGCTAATTAGTTTAAATATATATAATATTAATTTAATATTTTATCGCCCAAAACGCTTTTAACCGGAACAAGGGCCTATATAGAGTTATACCATGGTCGACCGGCAAACCCTGAAGGACATCGCAATAGCGATCGTCATCCTGATCCTTTTTTTCGGGGGGCTCTACGTATACGCGGGCGGGTGGCCTCCCCTGGTGAGCGTCACCAGCGAGAGCATGTCCCCGCACCTGGAGAAGGGGGACCTTGTGTTCATACAGTCCCTGAGCCGGGGCGACGTGAGGACATGCGAGGGCTCTGAGAGCAGCAACTACACGTCGTTCGGGAAGGCCGGCGACGTGATCGTCTACTGGCCTGGCGGCAACCATAATGCTACCCCTGTCATTCACAGGGCCATCCGGTGGGTGAACCAGAGCGAGCCCATGTGGCCCGGAGGCTCTGCGGCGCCATGGCCGGGCTACATAACCCTGGGGGATAATAACAACGGCATCTACGACCAGGAATCCAGTATATCGTTCGCCTCGCCAGTGAAGAAAGAATGGGTGATCGGCATCGCCCGATACCGCATACCGTTCGTGGGCTATCTGCGCTCCCCCGGGTAGAAAGGCAGTGCAGGGAGACCGTTCCTGGAGCGGGCGGCGCTTGAGCCATCCGGCCCGAGCGATGTATTGCAGCCAGTAGTTTACCATTTTTTATCGATATTAACATAATATTTTTTAAGCGATGATAATGGCCGCGCATTCGGCTCGATGGTAATACATGCCCGGGGCGCACCGATTGGCGGCAACGGCATGGTGGCCGGCGACAAATAAAAACGTATTTTAGCCGATGTGGCCGAAAAAGTATATGGTTAAGCCAGCGATAGATAGATAAGCCTCCCATTTGGCTGAAAGATTTTTATATCCGATGGGAGATGTAATAGGTTAAGGGATCTGCTTAAAATGGCTTCCATCCGCGCCCACAGGGATTCTAACACGCTCATCATCATGAAAAACTCCAGCTACGCCAGGCCTATCACTCACAGGATCAACCTCATCCTGGGCATGAACTCCCGGTGCATGGAGCAGGTGACCATCGACGGCGACCTCGTGCTGGGAAAGAACGCCCAGGTGACGGGCAGCGTGCGTGCGAATAACGTCATTTTAGGGCCCGGCTCCATCGTCTACGGCGACGTCACCGCCGATGGCGACCTCAAGGCGCTGGACAACGCCAGCGTCATCGGCCATGTGAAGGCCCTGGGCGGCGCGTTCATCCGGCCGGGCGTGAGGTTCGGCTCGCTCGATGCGGGCGGCCTCATCGAGATCCAGGGCAGCCCCCCCTCGAAGCACATCCAGGGCAAGATGGTCGTCAACGACGACATGGACTACCCTGAACTAAAGAAGGTCGGCGCCGAGGTTCTCAGAAAGCCCGAGCCGAATAAGGAGCCCGTCATCCTGCCGCCGAAAACGCCGATAAAAGTCGAGCCCAAGAATGCACAGGCGGCGAAAGACCTTTCCTCGAAGAGCACGGCCACGGCTTCACATAAGAAAGCGCCGAAAAAGGGCGCAAAAGAAGAAAAGCCCGAGAAGAAGGGTTTCTTCGGGCTGTTCAAATAATTCCAGATAATTGTTTAACGGCCGAGATATTATCAATTTTTATGCTTACGACGAAAGATCCGCGATCATGTCACGGGCGAGCACGGCCTGCCCGAAGGATACTCCGCCGTCGCCGCAGGGCAGCCTGTGGTTCGTGACAAAGCGCAGGCCCTCGTTTTTTACGTAATCCTCGATGGTGCGGCCGATGGCCGCGTTCACCGCTACGCCGCCGCTGAAGCCTACGACAGGGGCTCCGCTTTTTTTCGCCGCCTCGCACGCCTGCACAGCGAACGCCCGGGCCAGCGAGACCTGGGCCGAGGCCGCGATGTCGTGCTTATTCTCGCCCTGGCCCATGGCCTCTACGACGGCCTTAAGCAGGCTCCGGGAGTCCACCATGTTCCGGCCGTCCATCTTTACGATGTCGCAGGGCAGGCTGACCTTTTCAGCGTCGCCGGCGAAGGCGTAGCTTTCCAGCTTCATAGCCGGCTCGCCCTCGTAGGTGCGCCGGTAGCACACGCCCAGCAGAGCGGCCACCGCGTCGAGGACCCGGCCCGCGCTCGACGAGTAGGCCACGTTGATCTTCCGCTCGATCTGCTTAAGGATCACCTGCGCCTCGGTCGCCCCCATGTTCGCCTCCATGATTTTCAATAGTTCGCCGTCGTCGACGCTGCCGTATAAGATGCCGGCGACCATGCGCATGGGGAACTTCGTGGCCAGGTCTCCTCCGGGCATGGGCACTGGCAATAATCCCGCCGGGTGCTCCCCGCCGTGGAAGATCTCTCCGCCCCAGACCGTGCCGTCCTCGCCGTAGCCCACGCCGTCCATGGCGACGCCCACGACGTCGTCCAGCTCGACGCCCTCGACGACGAGCGACCCGATGTGGGCCCGGTGGTGCTGGACGGTGACCACGTCGGCGCTGAAATGCTGCGCGATCTCTCTTCCCAGGCGGGACGAGAGGAAGGACGGGTGCATGTCGGTTACGACGACCTCCGGGATAACTTTTGTCATCTTAAGCAGCCGGTCCACCGTCTCCTTTAAAAAGTCCAGGGCAAGAGGGTTGTTAATGTGGCCCAGGTGGTGGGACGTGTAGCAGAGATTATCCCTGTATATGGAGATGGACGAGTTCAGCTCGGGCCCCATGGCCAGGATGGCCCTCGGCGAGCTCTTTTTCATGGGGAACATGGCGGGCGCGTAGCCCCGGGCCATACGCGTGAAGAACATGCCGTCGTTATACCGGAGCACGGAGTCGTCGCACCGGTTCAGTATCCGCCGGTCATGCAACAGATAATAGTCCGCGATGCCCCTGAGGCGCCGGAACGCCTCCTCGTTGTCCCTGACCATGGGCTCGGATGGGAGGTTGGCGCTCGTCATGATGAGCGGCTCGCCGATGTCCCTGAAGAGCAGGTGGTGGAAGCCCGTGTAGGGCGTCATGAAGCCCACCGTGTGCAGGCCCGGCGCCACGGATTCGGGCACGCCCGCCCTGCGGCGCAGCAGCACGATGGGGCGCTGCATGGAGTCCAGGAGCCCCCGCTCCCCGTAGTTGACGTACGCGTACTTCTCGATGATGGGCAGAGGCGCCATGAGAGCGAAGGGCTGCTCGGGCCGGTTCCTGCGCTGCCTCAGCCGGGGCGTCACGTCCATCTTACAGCATAAATGAAATCCGCCGACGCCTTTTATGGCCAGAATATTGCCCTCATTGAGGAGCCGGATGGTCTCCTCCAGCGGTGGCGTTAAAAGTTTGCGGTCTTCGCCGTACAGGAACAGCCTCGGGCCGCACTTCGGGCAGGAAAAGCCCTGGGCATGGTAGCGCCTATTATGGGGGTCCCTATAATCGCGCATGCAGTCCTCGCAGAAGGGGAAGTCTGTCATCGTGGTGTTGTCCCGGTCATAGGGCAGGGTGTCCATGATGGCATACCTGGGGCCGCAGTCGACGCAGGAAGTCGCCCAGTAGCCATTAAAGCGGCTCTCGCCACGCATGTCCTCCAGGCAGTTATTGCAGATGCCGGTGTCGGGCGGGATGAACCCGCCGAAGCCCGACGCCGAGCTTTTCTCGATGTGAAAATCGTGATAGGCCCCGCTATACGGCTGCTCCGCCACGTCGAGCGAGTCGATCCGGGACAGCTTCGGCCCGTGCCCCATGCCCTCGACGAAGGCGTCCACGTCGGAGTCCTTTCCCTCGGCCACGACCTCCACGCTCGTGCCCAGGTTCTTGACGTAGCCATTAACAGAATGAGCGACGGCGAGATTGTGAACAAAGGGCCGGAACCCCACGCCCTGGACGATGCCGCGGGCCAAAATCCTCACTTTTTTCATAAATCTTTCAAAAAGTTTATTGCCGATTTGTGATATATTTTTCTATCGAAGTTATTTACTGAGAGGCCTAACTATTAATGGTGCTAATAATAATAAAGTATATGCCGGGAGTTTAATTTTAGATGGAGCCGACCGTAAAAAGAACCAAGATCATCAATGACCCAGCCGACCTGGTGCCGCTTCTGCAGGTCTTTAACTCAAAGCTGCACTCCCAGGTGTTCAACGAGATATCCGCGGGCTGGAAGACGGAGGAGGAGCTCCAGGAGATCACCGGCAAGGACGTCAGCAAGAGCTTAGATGCTTTAAAGCAGGGCGGCCTCATCGAGAGCCGGTGGAGGATGCCCGCGCCGGGCGAGCCGCCGGTGCTCGAGTACAGGACGTCCTATAACGAGGTCCGGGCCAACTTCCAGTGCTCGATGAAGGAGCTGAGCGAGCTCATCATGATCGCGTTCTCCATGGACGAGAGCTTAAGGAAAATGGCGGAAAAGATGGAGAAGGAGATCGAGGGCGGTAACGCCTCCCTGGTGAACCTTTCCCGGATATTCGACCGCAGCCCCACTTTTTTAAAGGGCGTCGCCAAGCGTTCCCATAACATCGTGGTCAAGGGGCAGAGACTGGAGATCACCCGGGAACGATAGCCATGGTCCTGGAAAAGAAGAGCGAGATCACCCGATTCCAGATCCTGGTAGAGACGGCGGCCAGCCAGCCCCAGATCAAGCAGAGTGAGATCGCCGCGTCCCTGGGCATCACGCCCCAGGCCGTGTCCGAGTACATCAAGAACCTGATCGAGGACGGTTTAATTACTTCGGGCGGCCGTGGCCAGTACAAGGTCACGCCCCTGGGCGTGGAGGCCATCATCGCCGGCGCCCGGGAGCTCCAGGACTACTCGAAGTTCGTGCTCGACAACGTCGTCGGCCAGGTGAGCGTGTGGCCGGCCATCGCCGCCGCCGACCTGAAAAAAGGATCCCCCGTTAGGCTGTTCATGGACTGCGGCATCCTGTATGCGGGCTCCGGCGCAGAAGGCGCAGAAGGCGTCGCCGCCGGCGACGCCCGGAGGGGCGAGGACGTCGGCGTGAAGGACCTCAGGGGGCTGATATCGCTGAACACGGAGAGCGTCCGCATCATAAAGATCCCCCCTGTCGAGATCGGCGGCTCGAAGTCGTGCGACGTGGAGAAGCTGAAGCACGAGCTGGAAGGCCTTGTGGGCGTCGCGGGCATCGAGGCCCTGGCAGCCCTGAACAGGGCGGGCGTAAAGCCGGACGTGATGTTCGCCGCCGCCGAGGTGCTGGCCGAGGCCGCGGTGAAGGGCGTGAAGGGCACGCTCGTGATCACCGCCGACCTGGCGCCGCAGGCGATACAGAAGTTCGAGGCCACGGGCGTCGCGTACACCATCGTCGACATCGGCCTTCGATAAAGCCCCTCGAAAAATAATAAGCTGCTCGAAGACTGTTTCAGCCACGAAGCTACTCGAAGCTGGCCTGAAGTTACACGAAGAATTTTTAAGCCTTATGAGCCGGACTGTCCAGCGTGTCACAAGGAACAAGGCACAACGTGTTCATTAATAGATTGCTTAGAGATAGTATTGAAATCTCTTAATTCCACTTCTTCAGTGCCAGCTTAAGTTTTCTAAGGTGCTCAGGGCAGTAGAGATCCTCGAGCGTCAGGCCGGGGAACTTCTCGTCCACCAGGGCGCCCATGCAGGCGCTGCAGGTGCCCACATCGTAGACGCCACACTCGGAGTTGATGCAGCGGCCCGGGTTATCGCAGTGGCCGAAGTCGCCCGTAAAGAGCTCATAGAGCTCGTGCAGGGTGACGACGAGCAGGTACGCGTCCAGGCTGCTCCGCCCGAAGCACTCTTCCGAGACGGGCTCAAAAACTTCGGGTACGCCGATGAAGGTGAGCTTTCTGTAGGGAATATTAACGCCGGTTACGGTCACGTCGTCCCGCCACCCCGGTGAAACGTCCTCGTTATCGATGAAAATTATCCGCACGCGATCCTGGGGGTCGTGGGAAAGCTGGCCGTAGAAGAAGCGCTTAATGGGATTATTCCCCTTCGGCTTCAGCGAGGGGTCGTAATCGAGCTCCATGCCGAAAAGCGACTTAAGGGACTGGCGCAGCATGGTAAAATCCCGGTTCGTGACCGCTCGCAGCATGATAATACCATAAGAATGGTTTGATATAAAAAGCATAGCTAAAAAAGGAATGATATAGAGAATTTACTTCTTCTTGGGCTTTGCCTTGGCAGCAGCCTTCGGCTTGGTCGAGCATCCACAGGATTTACACATTGCGTTTCACCTCCGCCGCCATTAATAAAAATCCGTTATATCTTCTCACTTAAATATTTATTCCTCAAGCGCCCGGCGTAGAATAAGGATTTATATATGGATGTGTAAATCCTCGTCCCGTCAATGTCATTGTTTATTGTCATCACGCCGTACAAGAAGGACGATTTTAAGGTCTACCCTATCCGAGATGGCGGCAACCCCCTCTTCGTCGGCGTGCTTTCGCTGCAAAAGACCGACAAGGGCATGCGGCCCCTGAGGATACGGATCGTCCGGGAAAAAGAGGACGAGTACCTGCCGGTCGCCTCTTTCGTCGACCTGCTCAAGGCCTCGTCGGCCATCCTGGCGGCGTCCATGGACCCCGCCAGGGACGCGGCGCTGGACAGCATGCTGGAGGCCTATCAACTCGGCTCGAGCAAGGTGAGCGTCTGCCGCTTTTGCCTCATGGAAGACCGGATCACGTTCAAGACCCCCGACATGGTCCGGTACAAGGACGAGCTCATTTGCCTGGACTGTGCGAAAAAAGAGCTGAAGCGCGAGGTCTCCTACAAGGGCAGGATCACGAAGACGGGCCTGGAGCGGCTCGAGTCGCTTTTAATAAAGACCAGGGACCTGGGCCGGATCATCGCGCTCCTGACGCCCTCGAACCTGCCCCCGGAGCTGACCAGATACGACGTCATACCGGCATCCCCCGACCGGGTGAAGGCCGTTAAGGTCGTCGACCTCGGCCTGGACCCCCGGCTTAAGCAGGCCCTGAGCATGGACGAGCTCCTGCCCGTGCAGGCGAAATCGGTGCAGGCCGGCCTGCTCAAGGGCGAGAGCCAGCTCGTCGTCTCGGCCACCGCCACGGGCAAGACGCTCATCGGCGAGATGGCGGGCGTGAACAGCCTCCTCAATGGAAAAGGCAAAATGCTGTTCCTTGTGCCGCTGGTGGCGCTGGCAAACCAGAAGTACGAGCAGTTCAAGAAACGCTATGGCTTCTTAAAAGTCGGAATTCGCGTGGGCACCTCCCGCATCGCGCTCAATAGTCTTAAGATGAACGTGAACCTGGGGTCGGACATCATCGTGGGCACCTACGAGGCGCTCGACTTCGTGCTGAGAAAGGGCGAGCCGCTGAAGAACGTGGGCACCGTGGTCATCGACGAGGTGCACATGCTGGAGGACGAGGAGCGGGGCCACCGCCTGGACGGAATGATCGCCCGCCTGCGGGCCTGCGCCCCGAACGCGCAGTTCATATTCCTCTCCGCCACCATCGGCAACCCGAAGGAGATCGCCAAACATCTGCACGCTAAGCTTGTCGAGTACGAGCACCGCCCAGTCCCCCTGGAGAGGCACCTCATCTTCGCGGGCTCGCACGAGAAGAACCGGCTCATCGAGGAGTACGCCTCCCGGGAGTACGCGAAGACATCGTCCAAAGGCTTCCGCGGCCAGACCATCGTGTTCACGAATTCGAGAAAGAAGTGCCACCAGATCAGCCAGTCCCTCCGCATCCAGTCGGCGCCATACCACGCGGGGCTGACGTACGTCCAGAGAAAGAGCGTCGAGGACCGGTTCGCTAAGGGCGAGCTGAAGGTCGTCGTTACGACGGCGGCGCTGGCGGCGGGCGTGGACTTCCCGGCCTCACAGGTCATCTTCGAGTCGCTGACCATGGGCCGGGAATGGCTGTCCGTGAGCGAGTTCCAGCAGATGCAGGGCCGGGCGGGCAGGCCGGACTACCACGACCTGGGCAAGGTCGTCATCCTGGCGGACCCCGAGTACGATCTGTCGGGCGAGACCGAGGAGGAGGTCGCGTTCCGGCTGCTGGGCGGCGGCGCCGAGCACGTGAACGTCCTCTACGACGAGCCCGAGCAGATGGAGGAATGTTTGGCGAATGCTTGCATCGCCTCCGCCGAGGCGGACATCCGCCACATGAACGAGGCCACGCTGGGCATCTCCAGCGACACGAAGTACCTCATCGATAAATGCGTCGACAGGGGCCTCATGGTAAGGGAGAAAGGCCAGGTGCGGAACACGCCGCTGGGCCGGGCCGTCGCCACCCACTTCCTGAAGGTCGAGGACGCGTTCCTCATCCGGGACCGCATCTACAAGAAGGCGTCTCCGCTGGACATCGCCGTTGAACTCGAGCCTTTTGAGGCGGCCTATTTCCGGAACGCCGACAGGCTATCCAGGATCCTGGGCGTGCAGGTGCCGTCCAGGGCCTTCAGCCCGGCGAGCCTGGACATCGTGTTCTCCGGGGAGTCGATCGCCAAGATGGACCGGAGCCTCCAGGCCCAGTTCACGGACTTCGCCCGGGAGTTTTTAGACTGTGTCTGCGAAGACGCCCCCTTCTGCGGCTGTCCGGAGCGCAAGTTCAGCAAAAAAATAGTCGAGTACCGGCTCCAGGGCAAGGACCCCCGGGGTATATCAAGGGCGATCGCCGCCGACTACGACCTGAGCGCCTTCGACGGGGACGTTTTAGGCTATCTGGACCGGCTGACTAGAAACCTGGACGCCATCGGGGAGATAGCCAGGATATTGGGCAAGCACGACGCGGCGAAAGAGGCGAAAGCGCTGGCCCAGAAGATCGAGGACGCAGAATAGAAATACCCGGAAGGCCCATAGATTCTCTTATCATGTCTATCGTGAAGAGCCGGCTGCGGCTGTACCTGAACACGGACGTCATTTGGAGCCTGCTGACGGACGAGCCCGGGAAGGGCGAGAACGTGGCGAAGCTGCTCTACCAGGCGGCCGACGGCAAGTACCAGGTGCTCGTGTCGGAGCACACCGCCTACGAGCTGCTGAAGCTGGGAGTCCCCCTGGATTATATTAGCCATGTTCTTCGGCCCCTGTTGCTTTTGAACGGCAGCGACATCCTGGTTGCCAACTCCGACATCATGCGGTCCGCCGAGCGCACCATGCGGCAGTACGAGATGCCCTTCATGCGCGCCCTCCACGTGGTCTTCGCCCAGAGGAACAACTCGCTGGTGCTGACCCGGGACCTGGACTTCATCAACGCCGCCCGCAGCCTCGTCGGCGTCATGACGCCCGAGGACCTGTTATAAAATATCATTTATTAAAATGTTGGTGCCGCCTGGTGTAACCTTGGTGAGGCTTGGTGATATAAAAATGTTGGTGCCGCCTAGTGTAAACCTGGTGTGGTTGAGACAACAGTTGCTCTCAAGCGGCACCAAGTTTACACCAGGCCGCACTAAAATATAATATAATCACCAGGGGGCACCAGGATTACACCAAGTCTCACAAACATTTTTTTAAAAAAGATCATTAGAGGTTCAGCTTTTTGAGCTCTTCAAGGTATAGCTGCGCCGCCTTATCCTCATCGCCGCCGGCCTTCGCGAGAAACTCCTTCCAGACGGCTTCCTCGATCGCGGGGACGGCGGGCGCGCCCCGCAGCCGGTCCTTCAGGGCGCCCTTCTGGTAATCTACAAGCTCTTTTTGCAGGGCGATGACTGCATCCTTACGGTCGGCGTACTGGCCTTTCTTCATGGCGGCGTCGATCTCCGCCTGGATGTCGACCTTCTCCTCGCTCATCGTAATACCCTGCAATGGCGCGAGAGCATAAAAAGTTATCGTTCGAAAAGCGGATATACGGCCGCGTCGATGGGCGTGTCGCCCAAAAATTTTAAATATCTTATTGTATAGCATTGATTCAAGGGTACTTATGACATATGTAGACGATGACGACTTTGATGACATGGAAGCCGGCGACAGCGACGAGCTAAAGAGAGACGAAGCGGGCAGGTGCGACGAGTGCGGCCTCAAGGTAAAGAAGGAGGACGTCGTCCAGTGCCACATGTGCTCGGCCGTCTATCACCGCTGGTGCGCGGGAGAGGAATGCAACGTCTGCAAGACGCCGCTCGAAATCAAGGCTGAGGTAAAGGTCAAGGCTGAAGTAAAGGCCGAAAAGCCACGGAAAAAAACAAAGCGGTAATGGGCGGCTTATTAAAGTCGCCACTATAATTCTATACGACCTGGACCTTCTCCAAGACCATGCCCTCGACGTACATGATGGGGTCGCGGAGGGACTCTTTGATGGCCGCGTCCAGCTTCCATTCCTTATCGGCGTAGATCGTAAACAATCCATCGCCCCTTTTCACGTACTCGCCCTTCTTCCTCTGGATGAGGATGCCGGCGCCCTTGTCGTGGGGCGCGCCGGCGGTGCGGCACACGGCCACGAGGCGCTTATTATAGATTTCCAGGACGTAGCCGTCCTGCGGCGAAAGGACCGTCGCGACCTTGTCGCCCACCGGGACGGTCTCCGAAGTGACGTTCGGGTCGCCGCCCTGGACCTCGATGATCTCCTTGAACTTTTTCAGGGCCCGGCCGCTCTTTACGACCTCCGTGGCCATCTTCTGGCCCTCGCCCCGGGCCGACACGCCGCCCATCTCCAGCATCATGCCCGATATGGCGATGGTCTTCTCCATGAAGCTCGTGGGGCCCTCGAACTTTTCGAGCATGGTCATGGCCTCTTTGACCTCGAGGCCGCCGCCGATGGCCCGACCGACGGGGGAGCCCCCGTAGGTGATGGCGCACTCCACGCGCATCTTCAGCCGGTCCCCCAGGTCAATGAAGTCCCGGGCGAGCTTGCGGGCCTCCTGTATGGTAGCGATCTTGGACTCGTTGCCCATGGGGATGTCGAGCACCATGGTGTCCGCGCCCACGGCGAACTTCTTGGCCATGACGGATGCTATCAATTGCGATTTCGGGTCGATGGAGAGAGGGTACTCGACGCCGATGATCTTGTCGTCCGCGGGAGCGATGTTGGTGGCGCCGCCCCACACGATGCAGCCGCCCACCTTGGTCGTCATCTTCTTGACGTCCTCGGCGCTGAAACTCACGGGCGCCAGGATCTCCATCAGGTCGGCGCTGCCTCCGGCGCCGGTGATGGCCCGGCTGCTGGTCTTCGGTATGAGCAGGCCCGCCGCGGCGATGATAGGCACCACGCCAAGCGTGATCTTGTTGCCGGGCACGCCGCCGATGCTGTGGTGGTCCATTACGGGGTGGGTATCGAAGGAGACCTGGTCGCCCGTCTTGACCATGGCCCGGGTCATCCATTCGATCTCGTCGGCGTCCATGCCATAGATGTAGGAGGCCGTAACGAAGGCGGTCAGCTCCACTTCGGTCAGGTTCCCTTCCACGATGTCGGCGATGATGTCGTGCAGCTCCTCGCTTGTAAGCTTCTGCTTATCCATCTTTTTCTTGATAAAGGAGACAGAGCTGGGCCTGCTTGCGGGAAGCACCTCTATGACCTCATCGGGGATCGCCTTGAGCGCCTCCCATGCTTCCCTGTACACGCCTAAGCGGCCGGCCGGCACGATGGCGTCAGTCGTCTCCACGACGGCCGTGATCGTATCCCTGTTCTTGACCTGCACGCGGTCGCCCGCGTGTACGCCAAGCTCGTCTGCATCCAGGGCATTGAGGATGACCTCGTAGCGCCCGACCTCGATGTCGTATGGCTGTGCCTTCATTTTCATTGGCCTTACCTCGCTGCAAAATAGGTATTGGTAATAGTAGCCCATAGGCATTGATGGCAAATATACTTTTTTTAGCCTTCCTGGGCCGTACGGTATGCCGGCCATGCCGTAATATCGTAAATATTTTCCACTTAAAATATCGCTTTATTTTAGATTTAAACGTTCATTATGGTTTAAAAACTAATTTTAAAACAATTTAAACCTTATAATATTTTATTGAACTGTATTATACGTTTATTAACCATTTAAACCCATAAAAACGCTGAACATGCTTATCTACCATCGATACATAAAGGGATGACTGTTGTAACGGTTGCGGCCCGTAGGAGGCCGCCAGTACATTGAGAGGTAATGATATGATGAAGAAAGTCATCGCGGCATCGATCGTGCTCGCCACGCTTGCGGCGCTCGTTCCCACGGCGCTCGCGGACGGGACCGACGTGCAGCCTTACAATGGATGGATTGGAGCGGATTCGCCCCTGTACTCGGTCAAGATATTCATACAGAACGTGGATGTATTCCTGACCTTCGACAACACGGCCAGGCTGGAGAAACAGATGGCCTACGTTGACGAGAGGCTCTCGGAGGCCCGGGCCATGGTACTGGCCAATAACACGGAGGCCACCGAGGCCGCGCTCGACCAGTACGAGAGCATGCTGGACGCGCTGAACGAGACGTCGGGAGTGGATGGCATAAACGACTCCGTGTATGCCAGCCTGTCGCCGATGCTGTATCATCACCAGCAGTGCTTCTACGGCATGATGAACAACTCGAGCGTGCCAATGAGCATCAAGGGCCGGCTGCTGTACATGTGCAACCAGACCATCAAGATGAAGAACGGCATGCCTTTCTACTACTATAACGGCACGCAGTACTTCATTCCGCCGGGACATATGAATAAGATCACCAACGGCTCGAAGGTACCGCCGGGCCTCGCAAAGAAGAACTACACGATGCCGACGCCGACCATCGCGAACGGCAGCATCGCCTGGCCCTGGGACGAGATCAACTTTAAGTACGGCAACAAGACGGTGCCCACATTAAGGCCCATGCCCACGCTGGAGATCAACGGAAAAAGCCACGACAATGGCCACGGCAATAATAAATAAATGATTTTATAGTTGGAGGAGACGCGCCCCGGGCTACGAAACGACGACGGCCGCCTTAATATCCTCTTCATCGCGGCGCAGGGCCCGGGGCGCGTTCACGAGGCTCTCTTTTTTAGTGAACAGCTTTTCCATCAGGCCAGGCCATTTTTTTCGTATGGAGAGCATACGGTCGACGCTCTTCTCGAAGTCCCGGCGGCTGGCGCTCACGGTGCCGAACGCCGCCTTATTGTTGAGCACCATCTCCATGTTGATTCGGTCGGTCGGCATACTGTGCTCTTTTTTCCCCGGGGATAGCCCTGCCATGCATACGATGCCGTTCCTGTTGACGAGGCCCATGGACTCGAACGCGAATGTGCTAAAGCCCGTAGCATCGACGATAAGGTCGAATTGGCCGTACTTTTTCGGCAGCGAATCCAGCGGTTCCGCGTTCACGTCTATGTAGCGGGCCCCGGAGGCTTCGGCCGCTCGGGCCTTAATGCTCCCCCGCTCCCGGGTGGCCAGCGTGTACGTCTCCAGCCCCATGTCACGGAGTATGAACGTCGCCAGCAGGCCCAGCGGCCCTGCGCCCAGCACGAGGGCTCGGCGGGGCTCCCACAGCACGCGTTGCTGTATGCGAAAGGCCTCGAAGATGCCCTTCTCTGCAACGCTCAACGGCTCTAGCAGGCACCCAGTATCAAGAAGCTCATGTGGCAGGCCTATCAGGTAATCCATGGACTCCGAATAGTATTCGGCCATATACCCGTGCAGCCCTTTTATGCCCCTCTCCAGGTAGTCGCCTGTGATGCAAAAATCCGGCTGATGGTTCCGGCAGTTCAGGCATCGCCCCGGGCAGGGGCGCCTGACGGTGGCCACGACGGCGTCGCCCGGCCTGGTGCACCGTACTCCGGCCCCGACGGCCTCCACGATGCCCACGGCCTCGTGGCCGATGACTAAAAAATCGCAGCCCTCCGGGGCCTCGCCGTACAGGCCGGCGTTTATGTCCTCGTCCGTGCCGTCGACGCCGGCCATGTGCACCCGGACGAGCGCCTCGCCCTCGCGGCACCGGGGCCTGTCGATGTCGATGACGCGTACGCTGTCCCTTCGGCCCGGCGTGCAGACGGCCGCCCTCATATATACATGGACCGCTCGATCTCGCGGCTGCCCTTCCGCTTGAGCTCGCCGCCGATGTTCTGGTAGTATCGGACCGTCTCCTCGGTCACCGAGGGCTCGGTCATCTTGAGCGCCTCCATGAAGTGCTTCCGCCTCACTACGACTGCGTTGAGGTCCTCACGCAGGGCTAGCCGGCCCGCCTTCTTGCACACGGAGGCGATGTCCGCGCCCGTGAAGTTTTCCGACCGGTCAACCAGCTCGTTCAGGACGACGTCGTCGGCTACGGGCATGCGCCTCATGTGGACCTTGAAGATCTCCCGCTTTGCGCCCCGGTCGGGCACCGGCACCAGAATTATCTCGTCGAAACGGCCGGGCCTGAGCAGCGCCGGGTCGATGATGTCCGGGCGGTTGGTCGCGCCGATGACGATCACGCCCCTCAGCTCCTCAAGGCCGTCCAGCTCAGACAAAAGCTGGTTCACGATGCGCTCCGTGACCCGAGGCTCGCCGGCCGCGCTGCCCCTCACGGGCGCCAGCGCGTCCAGCTCGTCCAAAAACACGATGGCTGGCGCCACCTGCCGGGCCTTTTTAAAGACCTCGCTGATGTGCTTCTCGGACTCGCCGTACCACTTGGAGAGCAGGTCGCTGCCCTTGGCCGTTATAAAATTCGCCTGGCTCTCGTTGGCGATGGCCTTCGCGAGCAGCGTCTTGCCCGTCCCGGGCGGGCCGTAGAGTAGCACGCCCTTGGGCGCATCCACGCCCACGCGGCGGAACGAGTCCGAGTAGCGCAGGGGCCACTCGACCGCTTCTCTTAACAGCATCTTGACCTGGGAGAGCCCCCCTATGTCCTCCCAGGTCACGTTCGGCACCTCGATCATTATTTCCCGGAGCGCCGAAGGCTGAATGATCTTCAGGGCCTCCTCGAAGTCGTGCCGGGTGACGCGCAGCCGCTCGAAGATCTCGTGGGGGAGCGCCTTGTCGGTCATGTCGATGTTCGGCAGGACCCTCCGCAGCACGTTCATGGCGGCCTCCTTGCATAGCGCGGCGATGTCCGCGCCCACGAACCCGTAGGTGCGGTCGGACATCTCGTCCAGGTCGACGTCAGGCGTGAGCGGCATGCTCCTCGTGTGGATCTGGAATATCTCCTTCCGGCCCGTCTTGTCCGGCACCCGGAGCTCGATCTCCCGGTCGAAGCGGCCCGGCCTCCGCAGCGCGTTGTCGATCGCCTCCGGCCGGTTGGTGGCGCCGATGACGATGACGTTCTTCCGGGTCTTCAGGCCGTCCATCAGCGAAAGAAGCTGGGCAACGACGCGGCGCTCCACCTCGCCGGTCACCTCGGCCCGCTTCGTGGCGATGGAGTCCAGCTCATCAATGAAGATGATGGCCGGCGCGTTGCTCTCGGCGTCCTTGAACACGTCCCTGAGGTGCTGCTCCGACTCTCCATAATATTTGGACATGATCTCCGGCCCGTTGATGGACGTGAAGTACGCTTCCGACTCGTTGGCGACGGCCTTTGCCAGCAGCGTCTTGCCCGTGCCCGGCGGCCCCAGGATGAGCACGCCCCTGGGCGGATCGATGCCCAGCCGCTGGAACAGCTCCGGGTACTTCAGCGGCAGCTCGATCATCTCCCGGATCTTTACTATTGCGTCACGTATCCCGCCCAGGTCCTCGTAAGTGACCTCGGGCACCTCGTCCTTCACGACCTCAGTCGCCTCAGGCAATAGCTGTATTTCCGTCACCTCCGTTATCTTGACCACGCCGGCCGGCACGGTCGACGCGATCGCCAGCTTCACCTCGCCCAGCCCGAACGAGGGGCTTGAAAAAAAATCCCTGAAGAACTCCTCGAACATCAGGTTAGAGTTGAATGATTGCGACGGCGGCGTGTACGTCGACGTGGAGACGATGTCCCCCTGGCACACGGGCCGGTTCAGGAACGACGCCTGCAGGCTCTCGGGCGACGCATAAATGCGTATGCCCTTCTGCACGGGCATGAGCACGACCTTCTTCGCCTCGCTCCACTTAGCTTTAGTTATCTCGACGAAGTCCCCGAGGGTGGTGCCCGCGTTGTGCCGGACGATGCCGTCGATGCGGACGATGTCCAGGTGCATGTCCGATGGAAAGGCGCTGCCCACGATGGCCGCGGTGGAGCGCCGCCCGCCGATCTGGACGATATCGCCGTAGGACACGCCGATCTCCTTGATGTGGCGCTCGTTGATGCGCGCGATCCCCCGGCCTACCTCCCGCTTATCGGCCTCCGCCACCTTCAGCCTGACCCGGGCTTTCTCTGCATTTTGCACAGCCATCGACAATCCTCAAAGTAATTGTATATAATTATAAATATATTTACAATTAAGATTTTAAGTTATAATATAAAGATGAAATCGGTGGTTTTAGCGGCCGCGCGGGCCGTAGAAAAAAGGTGGACCGGCAATGGCTTACTTTACCTTTACGCCGTTATAGCTCCTCAGCAGGTCTACGAGCTGGACGAGCTTTCGCTTTGCCTCGGAGTCCGGGTAACCGGAAAGCGCCTTATCGATCTTCGCTATGCGCTCCTCAACCTGTTTCATACACTGGTCGATGGCCTCCTGGCGCGACACGGTCTCGGCATAGACCAGCGGAAGAATAAAAGACTTCAGGGCAGACTTCTTGTGCTCGTCATCGATCTGCGTGAACTCGATGAGGTCATCCACGATCTGGTACGCGATGCCGAACTCTAGTCCCATGAGCCGGCAGGACTCCGCGTGCTCTTCGTCGGCGCCGCCGATGCGGGCGCCTATCTCGAAGGATGACTCGAACATGACCGCCGTCTTCTTCCGCACGCACTCCACGTAGTCGTCCAAGCTGGGCTTGATCTTGCGCGACTTTACGTCCAGGAGCTCGCCCTCCGCCATATAAAGCCCGGCCTTGCTAAAGGCGTATACTACCTTCGGCTCGTATTTCGACATGAGCATCGTGGCCCTCGAGATCAGATAATCCCCGCTCACCATGGCCATGAACAGGCCGAACTTCTGGTGGGACGTGTCCTCGCCCCGCCTCTTCAGGCCTTCGTCCACGATGTCGTCCTGTATGAGGGAGGCGGTGTGGATGCACTCCATGGCGAGCGCCGCGTCCGTCGCGTCCTCGATGCGGCCGCCGTTCATCTCGGCAAGGAGCAGCACGCTGACCGGCCGGAGCCGCTTACCCGCCGTCTTGAGCGAGTGAGCTATGCTCATTTTGATCTCGGGCAGCTCGACTGCGCCTATGACCCGATCAATGCCGGCATTGATTGCCTCAACCTCTTTCCATTCCTGCATCGCTTATCTTCCTTCGATTACATTTACGTAAGGGTATTATGTGGTGTATATTCTCTGATTGGATAAAACGATTCCTATTTCGCGGGCATGAAAAAAATAGTTAAATGGGGCATACCAAAAGATTTAAGCGAGTGCTTCGCATTTTAAATCATAGTAAGGTAAGGGAAGTATCACTAATGGATGGTGCAGGACCTACAGTTTTTGAGCGGATAGAGCAAAAGCTCTCCGCGCTGGGCGTGCATGTGAATAACTCGGACATCGCCGAGGCCCAGAAACAGGTGGACGCGAACCTGAGCGCTAACCAGGCCGACATGGAAAGTAAGCTGGCCAGGCTGGAGCTGAAGGTCGTCGAGCTCGCCAGGCTGCTGGACGGCGCCCTGTCGGCAATGGAGTCCGGCAAAGGCCAGACCGTTATTGCCCCCGTGGGAGCGGAGGATAGGCATGCTGCGGAGCCGCCGAAGACGGGCGGCCATAAGATTAAGAAGCTTCAGCAAAACCCCGCCACGGGCGTCATCGAGGAGGTAGAGGTCGAGGATAACCCCGCAGACCACTTCATCGTCGCGGACGGCCGGGGCCATTTCGCGGGCAGCATGGCCAAGGGTAACGACGATCAGTCCCAGCATAAGAAGAGCGTCTTCATCGCCGCCAGGGACGATGAGCCGGTCAAGCAAAACAAGAAATAAGTTAAGCGGATTCGCGCCCTGATAGTAAGCATCACATCGAGCATACTTAGCTTTGCTTATATTAATTTAGAACATCAGAATAACGATGTTTAGGCACCCATCCTTTTTTATTAGTATGATTGCCTGATGGCAAACGATAAATCCAGAACCATAGATTAGGCGACGCTAACCTTTAAGCGACGTTAACCTATTTTAACGTAAAATACTGCGGTCGTCGAGGCGTTTTGGGCGAGGCCGCCATCACAAAACCTTCAAAATAATGGCCCTTCGGGCAATAAAGCGCGACCGGAGCCACACCATAAAACATGGCGACGCTACGGGAAAACTCATATGAAGGAACGGAGCAGGCCCAGGTAAGGTATGCGGAGGCGGGAGACGCCCAGGATCCACTCGGGCTTCACCGGCTCGCCGGGCGAGATCGACGTGCTCTGGTCGTAAAAGAAATTGTTGTCCCCAAGCGTCAGGAAGCCCGCGTGCGGCGCCTTCGGGCCGCCCGGCCACATGGGCTGGCCTGCCTCGACCCAGCAGACGGCCCGGTGAATGACCGGGATGCGGGAGCGGTCGCCCATGGGCGCGTAGACGATGACGTCCCCGTAGCCGTTGAGCATAGAGTAGCCGCTGGAGGCTGCGGCGCAGCCCGGGGTCACGTTCACCCGGTCCAGTCCACGGAGAATTATTAAGTCGCCCGCCCTCAGGTTCGGGTACATGCTGGAGCCGTCCACGCTCACCATGGGCGGCCACACGCCCGCGTAGAGATACAGCCCTCCCGCCAGTACGAGCACAAAGGCCAGAGTGAAGGCCACGTCCTTTAGCAGGCCCCTCGCGAGATCATCCCCTATCGATGCTTGAAAGTCGACCTTTAAGAATATAAAAGCGAGCCGGGTTTGATGATAATTCGGCAAAATTCTTTAAAACGGTCCCGTGAATTCTTTAGCATGTATAAGCTGATGCTGCGCCTGGACGTGGGGAGCCGGGCCGAGGACTTCACGCTCGTGGACTTCAACGGAAATGCTGTCAGGCTCGGCGATATCAAGGGCATCGTCTTCCTGACGTTCTACCGGGGCGGGTTCGACCGGGATTCCGTCAGGTATCTGAAGGCGCTGGCCGAGAACTACCCGGGGCTCGGGGACCTTGGCGTAACGGTGGTCGCGGTCACGCCCGAGCTGCCGGAGAAGGTAAAGGGCACCGCGGAGTCGCTCTGCCTGCCGTTCGTCGTCCTTTGCGATCCCGACCTGAAGGTCTCGCGGCAGTACGACGTCTACGATCCCGTGATGAAGTGGTGCTGGCCCGCGGGATTCATCATCGGCGAGGACGGGGTCATCCAGTACGCTTTCCGGGGCGTCAGCCCGCCCAACACCCCTCCAGTCCCGTATCTAATGAAAAAGTTCGAACAGATGCGGGGGTCGAAAGGCGATACCGCCGGCCGTGCCGCGGCCCGATAGCCCTGCTCCATAACATATTTTCTTTAATTTTATTGCTGTGTTGAATTACTCCCGTATTTTAAGCTTTTTAAGGGCACGGAGGGCACTATTTTTCACCACAAAGGCACGAAGAGCACGGAGGCTCACAAAGTTTTCTTTTTAGATTAAGTTACAAAGTACACAAAGCCGGTTCATTGGCGATCAGGATACGAAGGTGGAAATGGCACGATGGAATGAACATGATAGCACTTTTTCCATGGTGCCTTCGTATCCTTTGTATCTTAAAAGTTCAAAAAGCGGGCTCTGTGCCCTTTGTAACTTATATTTAAAAAGGCTTTGTGGGCCTTAGTGAACTCCGTGCCATTGTGGTGAGAATAGTGCCTCCGTACACTCC
>NZ_DATJPM010000019.1 GCF_035506375.1 Methanocella sp. | reverse complement strand
CCGGCTTTGTGTCCTTTGTACATTAATCTAAAAAGAAAACTTTGTGAGCCTCCGTGCCATCGTGCCTCTGCGGGCTTAAAACTGGCCATCCCAATATACAACAGCTATTCAACACAGCATTTTTATTAAAACCATGGAAGCCGTGTTCGCCGTGTCGCCGTGGTGAAAAATAAGCCGTGCCCTCCGTGGTACCGCCGTGCGCCCCGTGGTGAAACGCGTTTTTGCCGGCATATCGTCTTATTGATACATCCCGTTGTGTCCACCATGGACTTCAGGGGTTTCGTGGAGAAGTACGGTGAGGCAACGACGCGGTCGGCACTGACGATGGCCGTGGGCCGCATAAGGGGCATTATCACGGAGAAAGTCGCCCGGGCGACGTCCACAGGCGGCATATGCATTCTTTCCATGGACGAGCTGCGCTGCGACGTGGCCAGCGTCGCGCACGTGCTCAACGATTTCCCTTTTAGTAGAGAAGAAAAAGACGTATTGTTGGCGAAGGCATGGGAGATCGTCGGGCCCAGGTAACTGGGCCCAGGTAACTATTACTGCGTGGTCATACACGCAACGTCTTCGCGAAGTCCCGGGCCTGCTCTAGCATCGTATCATTGGGAAGACCACGGTTGATACCGCCCATATACTTGAACAGACCATCGGTATCCCAGCCTTTGCAGAGGAACTCGCCGGCGTTCCGGTAGCCTTTGCGCGAGATAATAGAGCTCAACAGCTTGTGCTGGTTGATATCGCCCTTCCCCGACGTCGAAAAAATGAATATGCTCCTGTCCGAATCTGGCAGGCTCTCCGCCAGCTCGATTATCTTCTTATGGTGCTTGCCGCGGTATATGCCGGAGCCGAGGCCGATGAGGTCGTATTCCCCCGCCCGGCTCGCATCGAACTCGCCTGCGCTCACGACGGGCGCGTTCAGAACTTCGGCCATGGCCTTCGCGACCCGGAGCGTATTCCCGTGGGACTCGGACTCACAGACGATGATCGTTTTCATGATAACTTCAATAATTGCATGCTGGAGTATTAATTGTTCGTATCTTTTTTTCAGGCCGACAAAACTATTTAAGATAGCGCTACGAGTGGAGGAATGATGAAAAAGGTCATACGGGAATTCGAGTGCGCCATGTGCGGCGGCTGCTGCGCCAGCCAGGATCTGGTGCAGCTGACCACGTACGAGCTATACCGGCTTTCCCGGCACCTGAATATTGAGCCGGCGGCGTTCTTCGAGAAGTACTGTGTCGTGGCGGCGACGAGCCAGAACCCGATGCCCCACCTCTATATAAAGACTATCAACAACGCCTGCCCGTTCCTTAAAGATAATAAATGCAGCGTCCACGAGGCCCGGCCCTATGCGTGCCAGGCATACCCGATGCGCGTCTACTGGGTTTTGACCAGGGAGATGAAAGATTTCGTCCGCGCACATTATAAGCTGGAAGACGCGTGCAGTCTGTTTAAGCTGGATGATAACGACGTGCTGCTGGGCGACTACGAGCTGCTGGCACAGCAGACCATCGCCTACTGGGTCGACGATGCCTACTTTAGCATGGCGGCCGGAGAGATCGACCTGTCGATACCATACCGGGTCGCGGACTTTTACATTCACGATAAGGCCATGCTCGACGCGGCGAAGCGGTACGTCGTGAACCCGGAGCACCCGCCAACGGCCTATGATTCCGAGCTGGCCTATGCAAAAATAACATTAACGCTCCAGGCGGCCGTGTGGGATACTACGTCGGCCTTCGTCGAGACGGCGGGGCAGGAAGTGGGCGAGGATGCCTGCATCGGTAAATTCCTGATGATGAAGACGGACGAGGAATCCGTGAAGGCGATCCGGATGCTGGTGGAGAGCGGCCGGCTCGATAGGGCGAGGACGCTGGCGATAGACTCGAAAGCCCGGAAAGACTTGTGCATCGTGGCCGCGCTCCACGGGTCGTCGTCGGACCACCTGGCCCTGGGGTTTACCATTGGCGTGGAGAGGGAAATCTTAGAAGATCTGACTAATAATGGTAAAAAGCCCCTGTACGTCTTTTTCAAGGCCCAGGACGAGGGAAAGCTCGCGGGATTCCCGCTGAACATTAAAATATAGCCAGCGATAAAAGTGATTGTATATGCGTAAGGATGAAGAGATCGAGAGGACACTGAGGGTATATTCAAAATCGAGCACCTTCGAGTACATCCCCCGCTCTAAAAAGGAGGACGACTACGTCGTCGCCCGCCCCATGAAGGCCCCGAAGTGCGTGACCTGCGGCAAGACCGAGCCGGAGCCCTTCGAGTGCGAGTTCTGCCACGAGTACTACTGCGAGGATCATCTTCCGGCGGAAAAGCACGAGTGCCCGGGCCTTAAAGAAGGAGAAATGTCGCCCGAGGACGAGGCGGCCATCAAGAGGGCCATCGTGGCGAAGATGGAGAACATCGTCGGCAGGCTGCCCGCCGTCTACATGCTCATCGACAGCGCGAAGCCCGATGAGCTACGGGCGTTCCTGGAGGCCCTGGAGACGATGGAGAACCTGCTCACGGACATCGTGAACCGTGAGGAAGAACAATAGGGCCGATAAACGAACATTTAAATATTAATATAATTAATATGAAGGTAGTCCGGCTACCGGAAAATCTTAAATAGTATCAATGGAGATTTACGACAGCCGTTCTAGATGTTTTGATGTCGCGGTATCCAAGCCTGGTATGGAGCAGGTTTGCTAAACCTGTGCCCGAAAGGGCTCCGGAGTTCAAATCTCCGCCGCGGCGCTAATGTCGGGCGATTCCGGTCGCCCGACACTTTATTTTCGTCACCTGTAGTGCGGGTTTTATATGGCTCCGTTGTATAGGCAATATAGGTTATAATTTTCTGTCGTCTCGGGTGAATTTACATGATGACAAGGATAAAATTTGATAAGCCGGCAGGAGTGAAGCCTCTGCCAAATTACATGGGAAGCTAATGTATCTTGTCTATATGGGAATCCCTGGCGGTCGCATTTCTGCTTTTCACGCAATAGAAAATTATAAGGGCTTTTAATTAAATAGTTATTATGCAATAGGCAATATAGTTATGTCTATATCTAATAAATCGAGATCATGCGTATTAAGTATTTCACTTTTAACAATCTGTTCAGGCCTGATGGTCATTCTCGATAAAAATAATGAAATTATAATGAATGTGCTAGCTGGTGGTATATTCGTGTCATTGATAATTCTAATTTTAGGTTTTTTATATTTTCTAGATAGCATCATATCCAGGCATGGACATAAAAGTGTTATCTCACAAATGATTGTAAAGATATATTGCTATAAGTGTGGAGCGCCCATGGAAATAACGTGCACTAAATGTCCGAATTGTGGCGCTTCATTAATACCATAAAAGTCGGCGGTTGATTCCTGATATGATAATATTTGAGTCTTTTATAATAGTTTAAATCGCATCCTTGGCGAGTCTTAACGAGCGGCCCCACATTTAAGCTTACGCAATAATTTTTTATCCTCTTCTGTCATCTTCACGTCCGAGCATATATGATACAGGCACACGGGGCTTCTTAGTTCCCTGGGTAAAATGCATCCCGTGCCTTCGCGGCAGAACCCGTCCTGAGGATCGCAATAAGGGGCCATCTTTCTAGCCGAGTCCTCGTCCAGGGTGCTTTCCCGCTGCCAGTGCCCGCAGGTGTCGACGCAGTCCAGGCAGCAGGCGCCCTCTCTTATGTGGATGTAGCGGCAAAAGCTGACACCGTCGCCGCAGTCGAAGTCGATGCGCTCCGTCTGCTTCGCGAGAATACGGTAGGTATCGACATCATATCCACGTATGCGCCCGGAGTCCTTTGGGACGATGGCGATATTCAGCTTACGCAATAGCTGCTCGAACTCGTCATAGCGCATATTAGTTTCCTTAATTCTAAGGCTTGTAGTCCTCTCTCACGGGCGAAAAGACTTCTATTGCGACGGAATCCTCGACGACCTCGGCCCCATGCTCTACGTTCCCGGGAATGGACCAGCTGTCGCCGGGCCTCATATCGTGCGGCTTACCGCCAATTGTCAAAATGATGTGGCCTGACACGAGATAGCCGGTCTGCTCCTGCGGGTGTTTATGCATTGAAAGCGTTTTTCCTCCATCCAGCCGGAATTCGGTCAACAGCATGTTCTCGCCATAGACGAGCGTCTTGCGCCCGATGCCGTCCATTACATCGACATAGCCTGCCCCGTCCGCCTTTTTCACCATGTAATTCGCCAGGATATCACGACCAAAAGCCTGCTTATTTATTGCATAATAGGTGCTATAAAATACTTTCAGAAAACTATTGGCTTAAATTCATATTAACAAATGTACAAGCGCTTATTATTGGATAAATAGGGAGGATAATCAAATGTTCACGAAATGCGAGATTAAAGATCAACCTGCGCAGACCATGATGTCCATTCGCATGCGGACTTCGGTGACGGAATTACCGAACGTGCTGGGCAAGGCGTTCGGCGACGTGGCCATGGCCATCGGCGAACAGGGACAGCAGCCCATTGGGCCGCCGTTCGTTGCGTATTACAATATGGACATGCAGGACCTGGACATCGAGGTCGGGTTCCCGGTCACGAAGAAGCTGCAGGCCAGGGGCAACGTAAAGCCCGGCGATATTCCCGCGGGAAAAGTGGCCACCTGTATCTATACGGGACCTTATGGCGATGGCATGAAGGAGGCCTACGAGGCACTTACGAAACTCGTCGAGGAAAAGAAGCAGGTCCCCACGGGCGTAGCCTATGAGATATACTTCAACAGCCCGATGGATACGCCGCCGGAGAAGCTACGGACACAGATCGTGTTCCCGCTAAAGAGCACATGATCCATGCAGGCTGTATTAAAGTATCGAAGAATGTTCTAAAGACGCGGGTACAATAAAACATATATGGGCCAGCGACGCGTATCCCGGTATATGAGCCTGAAAGAGGACCTGGCCAGCGTCATACCCGGGGACACGTTGAGCCTCCCGGGCCATTACGAGTTGATCGGCGACGTCGCCGTCATCTCGCTCCTGCCCGGGATGGAGGCGTATAAGGCGGAAGTTGCGGACGCCATCCTGGCAAAACGTAAGAACATAAGGACTGTCCTTTATAAGCTGTCGAAGACGGAAAGCGACCGGCGTGTACCCCGATACGAGGTTCTTAGAGGCAAGGACACCGTGGCGACGTATAAGGAATATGGCTTTTCGTACAGGTTCGACATTTCCAGGGTCTTTTTTAACCCCGGCTTAAAATACGAGCGGCACCGTGTGGCTGCCATGGCCCTGAGCGGAGAAAACGTGCTCCTGCCGTTCGCCGGGTCCGGGCCTTTTGCCATACCGCTGGCGGCGAAGGGATGCCATGTGCTCGCCATTGAAAAAAGCGCCGAGGCATGCAAGTGGTTAAATACAAACGCGAGCCTGAATCGTGTCGATGGCAATATCGATATCTTGAATGCGGACGCCCTTGATATGCCGTATCTATTAAAAGCGACATTCGATCGGGCGGTCGTGCCAGCGCCGTACGGGATGGATGAGGCTCTGGATATCATCGCGCCAATGGTCCGTACCGGTGGCATGGTCCACTTTTACGCCTTTAAGAAAAAGCACCAGATCCAGGGTCTCATCGAAAGATATGGCAGCATGGGCTTAAGCATCGAGGGATGCCGCCGCTGTGGCAATGTGGCGCCGGGTGTCAGTCGATGGGCCTTTGACCTGCTAAAACAATAAGCTATGAGGTCATACGCGATATGGCTGATAGCGGTGATCAACAAAGTCATGCATTCGTGAAGGGATCGATATGCCGGTGGATCAAAAAGAAAAGGTGAGGGAGCAGTTCGGGGTTTCGGCTGACGCGTACGCGAAAAGCGAAGTCCACGCGAAGGGAGAAAGCCTGTCGCTTCTCGTCGGCCTGGCGGGGCCTCGAAAGGAATGGCGTGCGCTGGACATCGCCACGGGAGCGGGGCATACGGCCCTGGCGATCGCTCCCCATGTCGAGCGCATCGTCGCAGCCGACATCACTAGAGAAATGCTGCAAAAAGCTTCTGAGCTTGCGAGTTCCCGCGGCATAAAAAATTTTGATGCGTGCATGGCGGATGTCGAGTCACTCCCGTTCCGGGATGCG
This sequence comes from Methanocella sp., assembly GCF_035506375.1. Classification (NCBI taxonomy): domain Archaea; kingdom Methanobacteriati; phylum Methanobacteriota; class Methanomicrobia; order Methanocellales; family Methanocellaceae; genus Methanocella; species Methanocella sp. The sequence continues at coordinate 18,925 of NZ_DATJPM010000019.1, read as the reverse complement.
TCTTTTGACATGGTGACGTGCAGGATCGCGCTGCACCACTTCAGCGATGCCCAAGCCGCAGTGAGGGAAACAGCGCGGGTGCTAAAGCCGGGAGGCGTATTCGGCCTCGACGACAACATTGTCATCGGCGATGCGCAGGCGGAAGAGCACTATAACGCTTTTGAGAAGATACGGGACCCGTCGCATAACCGGGCGTTCACGCTGCCGGCGCTCCAGTCGATGCTCGAAGGCGAAGGGCTGGAGGTGACGTCGACGTGCCGGTTATCCAAGGAGGTCGAGTTCCACGATTGGGCGGACAGGCAGCACGTATCCGGCCCCGATAAGGAACGGTTGATGGATATGCTGCATGACCTGCCGCCAGCGCTCCGCACAATGCTCGAACCCCGTTTTTCGGGCAATACGGCCCATTTCAGCCTGTGGGAAGCGGTAATAGTCGGAAAAAAGTAGTTACGATCGATGGGCAGTTATTCCAGCTTATGGAGGCCGCCCTGGAAATCCTTTATCTTTTTGTTGACGATGTCGAGCCGATGCTGGAGACCGACGCTGCCTAGCGTGGCTCCGCATTCCACCTTGACAGTCTTGTTCTCCTTGATATCCTTGACACGTACCTTGTGCGCCTTGCCGCAGCACGGGCATGGCACGACAATCTCCTCGGGCTCGCTGGACATAGTAATTAGAATGCGTGCCTATTATTTAATTGATCTCTTCAATATCCACGCTACCGGATGCCGCCCGGGTTCACCGGCCTTACGCCGTGCCCCACGTCCATCGAGTTCTGCACGGCGCGCTTGACAAAGGCCTTCGCCTTCAGCACGGCATTCTCGGCCGTTTCACCCCTCGCGAGATAGGCCGTGATGGCGGACGAGTGCGTGCAGCCGGTGCCGTGGGTGCCGCCTTTTACCAGATCGCCCTCGAATATACGGAATCGACCGTCGTATAGAACATCAACGCCGCCCATGTGGCCGCCCGTGACCACGGCATTCTTAACTCCCATGCCATGAATAACCTGGCAGGCCTCCTTCGCCGAGTCGAGGTCCTGTACCTTAATGCCCGAGAGCACGGATGCCTCGAACACGTTCGGTGTCGCCACTTCGGCCAGCGGCAGTATCAGCCTTTTTAATGAATCAACAGCGTCCGGGTTCAGCAGACGCCCCCCGGATTCCGCCACCATGACCGGGTCGACCACGAGCTTCAGGCCGTACAGTTTCGCCTTGCGGGCCACGCACTCGATGGTATCTGCCCGGGAAAGCATCCCCGTCTTCGCGTAGGCTATGTCAAAATCGGCCATTATCGAGTCGATCTGGCTTTCGATGACTTTAACAGGAACGTCGAATACTCCCTGGATGCCGAGAGTATTTTGAGATGTGATGGCTGTGATGGCACATGTGCCGTGGACGCCGAGCGCCTGGAACGTCTTCAGGTCGGCCTCGATGCCTGCGCCGCCCCCGGAATCGGATCCCGCTATGGTCAGCGCCGTGTAGTGGCTCATAAGTGCAAAGACGCCCGGCAGCCTAATAATAGTTTTTCCCCGGGGGCAAAAACATTAAAGATGGATGACGCCATCCATATAAAAGACATACATGCGAGAGAAGGACAGGGTCGTGCTGCTCCGGGAGCTCAAAGCGTCCATCAACGGTATCGTCATACCGGAAGGCGCGACGGGCATTATCACCTATAAGATCCGGGGCAGCGGCGTAAACACCTACGAGGTCGACTTCGGCCAGTATGGCGTTGCCGTCTGCAACAAGGAAGACCTGCAGGTCATTGAAAAATAACTAATGGGGCTTTTTTTACAGGTGTTTTAATCAGTCTTTCAGGCGCCGCTTCATCAATACGGTAGCGATGCCGTAAAAAATGAGCGTGAAGACAGCCATCCAGAGAACCTCAAAGGTAAAGGAGGCCGAATACTGGCCCATAGCCGCCGGCCGGATGACGTTGACGGCATGCGTAAGAGGCAGGAGCCAGGCGAGGCCCGTTACGATGGAGGGCATATGGTCGATTGGGAAGAAGACGCCAGACAGCAGGAACATCGGCGATAGCAGGAGCGTGAAATAATAGTTGAAGGCGTCCATAGTGGGCACGATGGACGTGAAAAAGATGCTCAAAGAGGAGAACATGAAGCCCACGAGGACGACCACAGGTATGATAACTATGGCCGACTCGAGCTTTGCCAGGCCCATCGCCCATATCACGATAAAGATGCAGGCGCCGCTGATCAGGCTCTTCGTGGCCCCCCAGGCAACCTCGCCCAGCACGATGTCCTCGATGGAAACGGGCGTGCACAGGACCGCCTCGAAAGTCTTTTGGAAAATCATGCGGACGTAAGTGGAATACGTGCACTCGTAGGAGGCGGCGAACATGGCCGACGAGGACAGGATGCCCGGCGCCAGGAACTGGGCGTAGCTTATTCCGCCTATCTGGCCCACGAACAGGCCGAGGCCGTAGCCCAGCGCTAATATAAAAAGTAGCGGCTCTGCGAAATAGGGCAGGATATTGGTGACGGCGTTTTTCCTGAAGACTTCCCAGTCCCTGTACCAGATGTGGCGTGCCCTCCACGACGGCAGGTCTATCACTTGATATTCCTCCCCGTAAGCTTCAGGAAAACGTCCTCCAGGGTGGCCTGCCGAACGTTCTGCCTCACGCCGGTGGCTGCCTCGCACTGCCTCTGCAGCGCTTCCGCGTCGCTGCCGTAGACGAATAGGCGGCTCCCCACCTGCTCGATGGACCCGTGCAGGCTTTTCCGGGCCTCGTCCAGCTTTTGCTCGTCGGGCACGTAGAGCTCGCAGACGTTCGTGCCGATGACGCGGCCGATTATTTCGTCGGGGGAGCCGTACTCCAGTATCCTGCCGCCGAAAACGAGGCCGATGCGGTCGCAGAGCTCCTGGGCCTCGTCCATGTAGTGCGTCGTGAGGATGACAGTTTTTCCCTCCGAGCCGAGCCTGATGACGGTGTCCCAGATCTGGCGCCGTGCCGTCGGGTCCAGGCCCGTGGTCGGCTCGTCGAGGATGAGGATCTTCGGGTCGTTGATGAGCGCCCGGGCGACGCTGAGCTTACGCTTCATACCGCCCGACAGGTCGTCCACCGTCGTGTCTCTCTTCTTATCCAGGTCGAAGAAGGACAGGAGCTCGTCGATACGCCGGCGTGATCTTGAGGCTGGCAGGTCGAAGTACCGGGAATAGACCCAGAGATTCTCGTAGACCGTCAGGTCGGTATCCAGGTTGTCCTCCTGCGTGGCCACGCCGATGGCGCTTTTGATCTTTCTGGGTGACTCCCGCACGCTGAGCCCGTCGACCTGAATGTTGCCGGACGTGACCGGTATGCGGCAGTATATCATTTTCATGATCGTGGTCTTTCCCGCGCCGTTCGGGCCAAGAAAGCCGAAGCACTCCGCCTCGTCGATGGAAAAATCGACGTGATCCACGGCAAGCAGGCTGTCATAATATTTGGTAACGCCCCTGCCCCCGATTATCGACATTATGTTAAGGTTAATTTTTATATTATTTCACAGTTTCGGAAGCCCATGTTCCCATGGATCGACCGGTCAAGATCCTCGAAAATGGATGAGCTACACAAAATTTTTTCAGCCACGAAGCTACACTAAGCTGGCTCTAAGCTGCTCTAAGAATATTTAAAAATAATTTATTAACATCTTCGTGTAGCTTCAGGCCAGCTTCGAGCCGCTTCGCGGCTGAAAAAGTTTTCGAGCCGCTTATTGTTTTTCGAGGGCTTTGATAAAAAACCAGTACAGCAAACGGTTCTATTTGAAGGAGTGGCGATTGAAAAAGCCCTATGGCCGCAATTTTTTTATATACCCGTAAGGATTATGTAGCCGCTAGCGAATAGGCTACCTTACACTGTGATGGACTATGAGGCTCGTCATGAAATTCGGCGGTACGTCGGTGGGCGACGGACCGAGGATCAGGAACGTTGCGAAGCTCGTAAAGAGGTATTACGACGAGGGGAACGAGATCATCGCCGTAGCGTCGGCCATGACAGGCATCACCGACAGGCTTTACGAGATGGCGCAGACCGCGAAGGACACCTGCAGCATCGCCGACATCGAGAAGAGCTTCAGCGAGGTGGCCTCACGGCACGCGGCGGCCATCGACGGCGCGATCGATGACCCGGCCATTAAAAAGGAAGTCTCACTCGTCATCGAGCAGCGGCTGTCCGAGCTCAAGAACGCCATCGTGGCAGTGTGCTATCTGGGCGAATTGACGAACCGGTCAATGGCTTTTATCTATTCATTCGGCGAGCGCATGAGCGTCCCCATCCTTTCCGGCTCCCTGCGCTCCATGGGCGTGAAGTCCGTGGCGCTGACGGGCGGAGAGGCGGGCGTCATCACCGACAGCAAGTTCGAGAGCGCGAAGCCAGTCCAGATCACTGACGTGAAAGTCAAGGAAAATCTTCTGCCGCTTCTGAAGCAGGGAACGCTGCCGGTGGTCACGGGCTTCGTGGCCGCCGACCCTAACGGCACGATCACGGTGCTGGGCCGCGGCGGCTCGGACTACAGCGCCTCCATCATCGGGGCGGCCATCGACGCGGACGAGATCTGGATCTACACGGACGTCAACGGGATCATGACCACTGACCCCCGGATCGTGTCATCGGCCAGGACGCTGTCCTGTGTCACGTATTTAGAGGCCATGGAGATGTCCTACTTCGGCGCCAAGGTGCTCCACCCCAAGACCATTGAGCCCGCCGTGAAAAAGGGCATACCCGTAAGAGTCCTCAACACGTTCCAGCCCGACCACCCGGGCACCGTTGTGCTCATGAAGGACGCATCGGGCAACGGCAACCTCATCAAGGCCGTAACCATGATCAAGAACATCGCTTTGATTAATATCAGCGGAGCGGCGCTGTCAGGCACCCCGGGCACGGCGGGCCGCATCTTCTCGGCGCTGGGCAAAGAAGACATCAACATCATCATGATCAGCCAGGCGTCGAGCGAATTCAACGTATCCCTGGCGATCGACGGCGCGCAGGCGGACCGGGCCATCGCCGCCTTACAAAAGGAATTTAGCGAAGACCTCGCCCACAACATCACCTGTAATAACAACGTCTGCGTCATCGCCGTCGTCGGCGAGCGCATGGCGGGCTCGCCGGGCGTCGCCGGGCGGCTCTTCACGGCGCTGGGCGACAGCAACATCAATATCCGTATGATCAGCCAGGGCTCCTCGGAGGCGAACATCTCCTTTGTGGTGAACAAGGACGATGCCCAGAAAGCGGTGAAGGTCCTCCACGACGTGTTCGAGCTCGATAAGCTCTAAGGCCAAAAGTTTTTATTTTCAGCGTTTTTACATTATATTTTGTGATAAGCCATGCCCATCTGCTCGCAGTGTAATTTCTATAAGCCTAAAGACCCGAAAAACGGCGAATGCACCAACACAGGCATCGTCGTGCCAAATGATAATGACACGGCCCGGTGCCCCATGCGCATGTTCGTGCCCAAGTCGAAGTGATTAAAGGCGGCTCGAAAACTTTTTCAGCCGCGAAGCGGCTCGAAGCTGGCCTGAAGCTACACGAAGATGTTAATAAATTATTTTTAAATATTCTTAGAGCAGCTTAGAGCCAGCTTAGTGTAATTTCGTGGCTGAAAAAATTTTGTGTAGCTCATCCATTTTCGAGGATCTTGACCGGTATTTAATGCTGATAGGGTTTATCGCCGCTGCTCTCTTTCCGGCGGCGCCATCGGTATATACTCGACACCGGGCTTGCGCGCGCCCGACGCTGCCTTGTAAAAGTCCATGAGGTCGTAGACGCTCCCGGGTATGCCGATCCTGACGCAGTCGCCGAGGAGTTCCCTCGCTCTCTCGGGGAATATGGGATAATCGTGCGTGTACTTGCCGCTCGCCAGCTCCTCCAGGACGAGCGCTGTCCGGTCCTCGCCGCACTTGCCTTTTAGTATCTCCCGGATCAGGCTGTTCATCTGATCCAGCGCTTTTTGGGCGTTGTCCGCCATGATCAGCGTCTTATCGCTGACCTTATCGACGGGCTTCTCTTTAACGGCTTTGGCAACGGACGCTGCCGCGTAGGAGCTCATGCCGTCCGTCATCTGCGGGTCCACCGGCCCGAGGACCGCGTGCGGGTCCATGAGTATCTCGTCCGCCGCCAGGGCGATGAGCGTGCCGCCGCTCATAGCGTAGTGGGGGACGATGACCCTCTTCGGTGCAGGATGCGCCTTCAGCGCCAGCGCGATCTGCGTCGCCGCCAGCGCGATGCCGCCCGGCGTATGCATGATGAGGTCTATGGGCGTATCCGGAGGCGTCAGGCGGATGGCCCTTAAAACCTCCTCGCTATCATCGATGTCGATGTACCGCGACAGGGGGATACCCAAAAATGCGATCGTTTCCTGCCGGTGGATGAGGGTGATGACCTGGGACTTTCGATCCCGTGAGATCCGGGTTAAGATCCGTCTCCTGGCCAGGTTTATAAAATAGCGCTGGAGGACCGGTATGATGATTATAATGGCGAAGATAAGGAACCAGACGTTCGTCAGGACATTCCACATTGCAGTAAGCGCATCGACAGTTTGCATCACTACGGTAGTTTATCTCAGAGACTTATAAAAGTTGGTATATGTACTGCATTATAGATTATGAAGCGTTTTTCAGGTAAAAGCATAAGCAACCATATAGAAAAACTTTTTCGTGTCGACTCATGCGAAAATGGTAAAAATTCAAGTGGGCCCGAAGGGATTCGAACCCCTGATCCCCGCCGTGTAAAGGCGATGTCATAGCCGACTAGACCACAGGCCCGCTCTTCATACATGGCACTGCTCACATTTAAATTTTGTGGGCAGCGAAGAGCGCTTCCCGGAGCATGATAAGCGAAAAAAGGGATGAGTGCGAGGGCATGGGAGGTTAAAACCATTACATTCCTCGCATCTCCCGTTGGGCATGGGGGTTGACACAATCTTTAAACGTTTAGGGCTATATCGACCGGGCCGGAGCCTTTTGACGTTTTTTTAGGGGGGTTAGGCGCTCCGGCCCTGCCGCATATGGTGATATCTTCTGCTTATAGCACAACTGCGCCCCTGAAGATTGCTGCTCCACGGGCATTAAAGAATACCAATGGTTTGTTTATATACTTTTTCATCTACAGTAAATAAAATAGATAAAAACAGAGAATAAATTAAAAAATTTTAAGTTAAAAAATTAATCGGAGCGCTCACGGTGCTGCATCCACTTGCCATAGCGCTCCTGCAGGTCTTTTCCGATGGACTGTATGTTGCCGCAATCGTCGCAAACGGCGAACTTCTTGCCCTCCGTCTCGAAGAGGACGACCTTTACTTTATGGCTCGCGCATTTCTGGCAGATCATCTCTTTCAGCCCTACCACACCCTGTTAAGGGGCCTAGTTGGCCACCTTCGGCTCGTCGAGGACTTTCTCGTCGCCCTTATAGTCCTCGATGAGCATGTGGACGATCTGCTCGGGCTCCATGTCTCCGAGGTCCGCGCGCTCCAGGTACTTGATCACGGACTTGATCTGCTCCCCCTCCTTCTTGGGCAGGCTCGCGGCGGCGTTGTTGATGGCGAGCTTCAGGTCGGGCGTCAGCTTCTTCATGCGCTTGCCGTCCATCTCGCTTGTATCGAGCACGATGCCGATGCCCAGCACGAAGCGGTATGGATAGGTCAGCTCGCTGTGCCAGGACTGGCGAGACTTCAATATAGTCAGCATACGGTTTCCGGATGTCCCGGGTCCCAGCGTGTAGATGCGGACGATGGTGTCGGCCAGGTACATGGGGATGACCGTCTCGTCGCCGCCCTGGCCGCTATACTCCTCGATCGAGCTGAGGACGGTGCCGATCTTCTTCGTCTCCTTGAAGAGCTGCGAGACGAGCATGCGCTGCTCGTACTTATCGTTGAACGCCCAGATCACCGGCGTCAGCGGGTCGATGACGATACGGGCGTGCGACCCCTTCCAGTCGTCGACGAACTGGGGCATCTCTTCCTTGATAAAATCGGCCAGGTCCTTGCCCGCTGCCTCCAGGAAGACGAGCGAGCCGTTCTCAACGAAGGTGCCAATGTCCTCCCAGCCCATGCTCTTCGCCTCGGCCATGATCTGGTCGCGGGATTCTTCGAGCGTGATGTAGATGGCCTCGTTCCCTGCTTCCAGGCCTTTCCTTAAGAACTGAAGGGCCATTGTCGTCTTTCCGGTGCCGGCCGAGCCTACAAGAATGCTCGATGAATTCTCATTGAACCCCCCATCCAGGAGGCCGTCCAAACCTAATATACCTGTCTTGATCTTCTTCATTATTTCACCTTGCGGCCCATCGGGGCTGGTTTTTCTCTAGCGTGAACTTGATCAGATCGTTCGTATAGACATCGCCCAGGTGATCGTTGATGCTGTCGACCAGGTCGGAGGCGAGAGCCTTCAACTCCTGAGGGTCTTTGGCGACGATCCGCTCGAATTCTTCCCTGGAAAGCTCGCCCATGTTCAGGTGGCTTCCGATGAGGTCCCCTACGATCTTGATCTCCAGTATGACGGAGAGCAGGTCATAGTCCTTTTCCATAAAGCACCCCACGATGGCGTTCTCCGCGTTATAAAGGACGACCACGCCTTCCTCGGACTCGAAGAGGACGCGGCGGATCAAAGGGCTCCTCACGGCGTTGATGGACTGTACGGCCTTTTTCATGAGCTGCATGAGGGCGTTCTCCTTCTGCCGCGGGACATTATCTAAAAATCTTTGAGTGATCACGTCGCCGCTCCTGGAAGTGACGATGGCGCCGAGAGCGCCCTTCTTAGCCATTAAAAGCTGAAGGTCAGCCTCGATATTGTTCTTCCAGTTACTGCCGTGCCGCTTTAAAGTAGGGACCTTTTCCATTACGTGCCTCCGGCGTTTAAACAATTACTATTTTAATATAATTATTTTTATGACAATTAAAGCTTTCTATGGCCCTTGCCGTTCTCACGCCGCGTATTATGTGGTATTATATTAAGTTAAACATATAAAATATTTTGGTTCAAGCGCCCCTTCTTCGCTATAAATGCACCAGGCCTCTTCGCGTACTGCCTGAAGAGTGTAAATGCCGGCCGGGACGGCAGTATGCCGGGCTGGAATTCAAAGAGTATTTAGGCTATGAGCGTCATCTTATTTTTCCGGGAGATGTTCAAGTGACTAAGCTTATAGAGGCCGCAAAGGTGGCCATGCGGGATGTCGTCGGCCTGAGAGAAGGCGAAGAAGTGCTCATCATTACTAACTTCGAGGGCGACGTGTTCCCGGTGGCCCGGGCCATCTTCGATGTGACCAGAGAGCTGAAAGGCAGGCCCACGATGGCGGTCCAGGAAATGAAGACCACGTACACGTACGCGGAGCGACTCGTTCTGGAGGCCATCAAGGCGGAGCCGGACGTGCTTGTCTCCTTATCCGCCAGCAAGATTGGCAAGGACCCGTTCGGGCAGACCGTGGGCTACGTGGGCAAGGACGGTAAAAAATATCAGCACATCTTCGACAAGCTCATCGACGGCGACAAGCGTGTCCGGGGCTTCTGGTCCCCCACGACGACGGTCGAGATGTTCGAGCGCTGCGTGGCGCTGGACTATAATGAGATGCAGGCGACGGCGCAGAGGCTGAAGAAGGCGCTGGACGGGGCAAAGGAGATCCACGTCACGGCCCCCGGCGGCACGGACGCCTACATCGGCGTCAAGGGCCGCAAGCCCATGCTGGACGACGGCAACTTCCGGCTGCCCGGCCTGGGCGGTAACCTCCCCGCGGGCGAAGTCTTCATATCGCCGTCCATCGCCGGCGTGAGCGGCACCATCGTGTTCGACGGCACCGTCGACCTGGTGCCTGAAGCGGTCATCCCTAAAAAGCCCGTGAAGGTCGTCCTGAAGGACGGCTACGTGGACAAGGTGCTCGGCGGCGTCGAGGCTAAGGGCCTGCTGAAGGTCATCGAGAGGGGCGAGGCGATGGCCCGGGAGAAGGGCATGAAGGAAGAGGAGCGGAACGCCCGGCATATAGGCGAGCTAGGCATCGGCATCAACTACAAGGCGAAGATGACCGGGAACCTGCTGGAGGACGAGAAGGTCGGCCGTACGGTTCATTTCGCCATCGGCGCCAACTACGATAATGATGCCAACGCCATGATACACCAGGACTGCCTCGTCATAAAGCCCAACATGTGGGTCGATAAAAAGCAGGTCATGAAGGACGGAAAGCTGCTCGTATAGAGTGACATCCGAGCCTTCCTTCATTTTTTATCAATTTTTACAATTTAAGATACAAAGTTATAAAGAGCACTATTTTCACCACGAAGGCGCGATGGGCACGGAGGCTCACAAAGTTTTCTTTTTAGATTAAGTTACAAAGTACACAAAGCCGGTTCATTGACATCAGGGCACGAAGGATACAAAGACACAGTGGAATGAACAAGAGCACTTTTTGCCATTGTGCCTTCATATCCTGTATCTTAGAAGTTCAAAAAGCGGCTCTGTGCCCTTTGTCTCTTAATTATAAAAAAGACTTTGTGAGCCTCCGTGCTCTCCGTGCCTTTGTGGTGAAAAATAGTGCCTCAGTACACTCCGAGACTTAAAAGAGCATATTCAACAAAGCAAAAAAGTAAAAAAAAATCAATGCCCCAGTGTGCGTACCTTCTTTGAAGCATTCTCGATTGCGGCGATGACGCTGTTCCCCGGCATGATGGTCGCAACCGGAATACGCAAAACCTTCTCGAGCGTATAGCTCACTATGGGTGCGCAAACGAGCGCCTGTGCTCCATCACGCTCCGCCTTAATGGCGGCGACGATGGCGTCCTCCATGGTCATGGCCGAGTACTCGCGAACGACTATGCGCTTGCCGTCCACGAACATCTCCCGCTCGCTGATGCGGTCCAGCACCTGCCGGGCGGCGATGACGGCAATAAATTTCTCACGGCTCAGGCCCTCGATGTTACGGATGGCATCCACGACCTCACGCAGCGTGCCCAGGTTCGGGTCCCGGTCGCCGTTCAGGATCTTATAGAGCGTACTGGGCGAGATACCGGAGCGCTCGCCGAACTCCGTAATGCTGAGCCCCAGGTCTTTTTTAATGACCCTCTCCAGCGTTTTCCGGAACTCCTCGTCCGACTGGAACGCGGCCGTGATCACGTCGTCTGCAATAGTCATAATTGTCAATCCTTAATGTATAATTAATGAAGTAATATTTCTACCTTTGTATCAAGAAAAAGTTGCCCTGGGGAAAAACTATAAATCGATTATAAATCGATTAGTACTAATTAAGCATACAGAAGGTATCTTATGGCTAATAATCTCTTTGATAAGCTTAACGACGATAAGCTTTCACGCCGGACGGTTCTGAAGATCGGTATAGCGACGGGAGTAGGCCTTGCCGGACTCTCGGTGGCAGGGTGCACCAGCCCGGGCCCAACAACGACGCCCCTGCCCAGCGCCGTTCCGCTCAAGTCCTCTGTCCCCTCAGGGTACATGCAGTCGGACCACTCGGCGGCCATATTCGTAGCCGACTCGAAGGGCATCTTTAAGAAATATGGCCTCAACATCCAGCTCACGCTGTTCACCGCGGGCGGGCCCATCATGCAGCAGATCGGCGCCGGGACCCTCGACCTGGGCTTCGCCGGCGTCCCGCCGGTCATCGCCTCCATCGACAACGGCGTCCCCACTAAGATCGTCGCCGCGCTCCAGGGCAACGGCTCGGGCATCATCGTCGGGAAGAACTCGGGCATCACGAAGGTCGCCGACCTGAAGGGCAAGAAGATCGCCGTGCCCGTGAAGAACTCGTCCATCCAGGATATCATGCTCCGGCAGCTTCTCAAGGATAACAACATCGATTACGAAAAGGACGTCAGCGTCACGACCGTGGCGGTCGGACAGATGCCCGCGGCAATCGGCGCGGGGACCTACGACGCGGCATTCACCTGGGAGCCGTTCGTGTCGATGACGGCCATGAAGAACCTGGGCAACATCCTTATAAGGTCCAACGAGATCATGCCAAACCACCCGTGCTGCTGTGTCGCGGCCACGACCACGATGATCGAGCAGTACCCGGACACGCTCAAGGCGTTCTTCAAGGCGCTCAAGGAAGCTACCGATTTCGTCCTGACGAACCCGCAGGATACGGCGCAGATCATCTCGGGCAAGGACTACCTGAACGACGAGGCGGCGATCGAGGCGGCAGCGCTGCCGAACGTCCACTTCCTGGCCGTGCCGGACGAGGAGTACATATCGGGCACGGAAAAGTTCGCCGCCGAGATGAAGGCCCTGGGCGTGACCAAGAAGGACCACGACAGGAGCGACCTGTTCGACCTGTCCCTGATCAACCAGGTGACCTGAGAGATTTTTTTAAAAGAGGCTGCTGGATATTCCAACAGCTTTATTTAATATAAATATGCATGTTATGCCAATGCCCGGTTTACGTAAACGCCTGTTACAGATATCCGGCATCCTGACCGTGCTCGTGCTCTGGGAGCTGACGACGGGCGTGCTCGGCATATTCAAGTGGTTCATACTGCCGCCGCCGATGGACGTGCTCCTGACGATGGTGAGCATGATCACGAGCGGCGAGCTGTTAGTCGACGCGGGCTGGAGCCTGCTCCGGGTGATCCTGGGATTCATAGTTGCCGCCGCCGTCGCCATACCCCTGGGCATAGCAATGGGCTGGATCCGGGAGCTTTCATATATTCTGGACCCACTCGTCGAGATTCTTCGTCCCATACCACCTATCGCCTGGATCGGGCTGGCGCTCCTCTGGTTCGGCATCGGCCTGGGCTCGGCCGTATTCATCGTGTTCATGGGCGCATTCTTCCCGATATTGCTAAACACGATCTCGGGTGTGCGTAACGTAGAAAAAAGGCTCATAGAAGTCGCTGAAACCTTTGGGGCCAGCGAGCTCGAGGTCCTGACTAAAGTCGTCATACCGGCCGCCTTGCCCACTATATACACGGGGCTGCGGGTAGGCATGGGCATCGGCTGGATGTGTGTGGTGGCGGCCGAGATGGTCGCGGTCAAATACGGCCTTGGCAACCGGATCATCGAGGCGTCGAACATCCTCAGGACGGACATCGTGCTTGTGGATATGATCACCATCGGCCTGCTGGGGCTGGCCATTAACTACATCTTCCAGATCGTCGGGGACCGCGTCTTCCGCTGGCAGCAGGGCGTCGGCAAGGAGGCTTAAATGTCGGGCGATATCCATGTTTCCCACGTGAGTAAGGTGTTCCCCGGGAACGATGGCGGCTCGCTCAAGGCCGTCGACGACGTCTCGCTGGATATAAGAGATTCCGAGTTCATCTGCATCGTAGGCCCGTCGGGCTGCGGCAAGTCGACGCTGCTGCGCATGATCGCCGGCCTGGAGTCAGTCACGAGCGGCGACATCTGGCTGGGCGAAAAAAAGATCACGTCCCCATCGTCGGAGATAGGCTTCGTGTTCCAGGAGTACACGCTGTTCCCCTGGAGGACCGTCGAAAAGAACGTGGAGTTCGGGCTGGAGATAAAGAAGCTGACGCCCGCGGAACGGGAAAAGATAGCTGGCAGGTACATCGACATGGTCGGCTTGGACAGGTTCAGGGACTCATATCCCCATCAATTATCGGGCGGCATGCGCCAGAGGACGGCCATCGCTCGCACCCTCGCCGTTAACCCGGAGGTCCTGCTCATGGACGAGCCTTTCGGCGCGCTGGACGCCCAGACGCGCAACATCCTCCAGGAGCAGCTCCTGGACATCTGGCAGAAGGAGAAGAAGAAGGTCCTCTTTGTCACGCATAACGTGGACGAGGCCGTATTCCTGGCGGACCGGGTCGTCATCATGACCGCCAGGCCGGGCCACATCAAGGAGATCGTCAACATCGATATCCCCCGCCCGAGGGTGCGCACCGAGACCGAGGTCAACAAGGTCCGAAACGTGATCCTGAGCTCTTTGTTCGAGGAAGTCAGGAAGCTCTCGGAACATTAAGTTTTTAAAGCACCTGAGCGCCGATACTTTCATGTGCCATTAATTAAATAAATAACATTTAATATTTTAATGGGCGGAGCATAATGTCGGAGCGCTTAAGCACGGGCATACATGGCCTCGATAAAATGACCGGCGGCGGATTCATCCGGGGAGATACTGCGCTCATCACCGGTCCGCCGGGCACCGGCAAGACGACCTTTGGCATCCAGTTCCTGCTCGAGGGCATTGCTAAAGGAGAGAACGGCGTCTTAGTGACGGTTGAGGAGCTGCCGGAGAAGATCGAGGACGACGCCCTTAACTTCGGCTGGGACCTGCGGAAGCTCGAGGCCGAAGGCCGGCTGAAGATATATCAGCTTCACTCGGAAATGCTCCAGTCCGGCGGCGCCCCCATCATGCAGTGCCTGGAGGTGGTCAATTCCATAAAGGCCGGGCGTGTCGTGATCGACCCTATCTCTTTATACTCCATGAACGTCCACGACCCGAACGACCTGCGGCGTGAGATCTACGCCTTCGTGAACTACATGAAGGAGAACCGGCTGACGCTGCTTCTGACCCACGAGGTGCCGGACATCATCACCCGTATCTCAAAAATATCCGACTACGGCCTCGAGTTCATCGTCGACTGCATTATCATGCTACAGTACGTGGAGATCGAGTCGGAGATCCGCAGGTCGGTCAGCGTGCTCAAGATGCGGGGCTCGGACCACGATATCGCCATCCGGCGGTACCGGATCTCCGGCAAAGGCATCGAGATCGAGTCCCCGTTCCAGGGCTATGAGGGCATCATGAGCGGCACGGCACGAAAGACCGGCGCCGAAGGCTTCATGGAAGCGTTCAGGCGGTAGGTGCGCATGGACCCACTTCAGCTCGCACTGGCGGCGGCCGTGGCATGCGAGATGGCACTGTTCTTCTTTATTTTTTGTATCGCCCGCTTCTACGAGCTGAAGTTCCGGGAGAGCACGTACCACGCCTCCTTCCTGCTACCTGTATTCATCCTTGCGGCAATAATACTCGCGTGTATCTTCGCGAGCCTCGGTCTGGAGACGGGTCTGCTGCTCGTAAACCTTTGCTCGCTTTTAGTGATGATGACTACGGGGCTGTTTCTCTACCGCAAAATGATGGGGGTGGGACGGTGAACGCGCCCGTGGACATTCTCAACTGGGCCCTGCTGTTCATTACTTTATCCGCGATGGCGCTCATGCTGAGGGCCCTCAGCCGTAAGCTGGGCGACGCCCTGCACATGAAAAAGTACTATTTCCTTTACGATGCCAGCGTCATCGTTTTTATTGCTGCCATAGCCCTGATGCTGCTCTCGTATCCCGACGGCCCTTGGTCGTTGCCGTCCAGGCTGCTCTTTATTGCCGGGGCGGCGCTGATGACAGGCACCACGGCCCGCTACTGGGGATGGATAATCCCTGAAATATTCAAGGGGAGCAAATAATTTTTATAGTGGAGAGCAAAGCATTAATATCATTGGGTTTAAAAGGGGAATGGTAAGGGGATATAAAAATGGCACTTGGATCGAGGGATATCTTATATTTCTTCATGGGCATCATCGCCGTTGGCGTCGTCGTGTTCTTCAGCGCCTACGAGCTGACGACGTTCCAGTCGGTCAGCGATATGCTGGGCGGAATCGCACAGCAGCCGAACCAGGCGTCGAGCTTATACTCGCAATATTCGGACATGGATAACCAGTTCCGTATTAATAATTATACTGGCGTTTTCACATTCCACTATGGTGCCCAGGATATAGATGTTACTGGTTCGCAGGCTAGGGGAAAGAATGAGGACCAGATTAAAAGCTTAGTACTCGATAAGTACGCGACGAACTTCTATAACGGCAACGTGGCCGGTGGCTCGCTGGCCACCGTCGCGGGCATCGTCGGGGCCAGCGCCAACGGCTTCTACTTCCTGATGGCGGTCCTGCTATTAGCCGCTTTCGTCATCATCATCGCGCTTTCCTTCATCCAGAAGTGGTACGAGACCACGAAGGATATGCTCAAGAGCGCTGGCAAGATCATCCTCATCATTGGCGTTATCACTTTCATCGTATTCCTGTTCCTGCCGTCCGTTATAAAGTCGGTCATGTGGGCTTCGATCAGCACCGACCTGGGCCGGGACGTCTTGTACGTCATCGAGCCCCGCATCACCGGGACCTTTCTCGTCAATAACCTGATCGTCGTCCTGTTCGGCGCGCTGCTCTACGGCGCCGGCTTCCTCATCCACATAAACACCGGAGAAGGAGAGCCGGACGCGATGGGCTACCTCCGGGAGCCGCCCCGGATGAGGCAGTCCCAGTCTATTCCGAAGATCAGTAAAAATGCCTCGAAGCCGCCCGATAACCCTAAACACCGGCAGCTCTAAGGCGTTCGTTTCGCTTCCCCGATTCGTTCCTTTATTATTTTAACGATATGCTCCGAACGCCCCAGCGGCTCCAGCAAAAATATTTCTTTGCCGCCTGCGAAGCCGTGGGAGGCCTCGATGCCCAGAGCCCCTGGGATCGTTACCCTCGTATGATATCCATGGGCGATGAGTAGCGGCATGACGAAGACCCGCTGCGCTTTTACGAGCCTTAGCGCGTCTTCGATGCACGGCTCCTGTTCCAGGTAGCAGGCCACCACTTCCTCAAAATCTCCTTTAAAAAAATCGACGTAATATGGGAGCACGTCGTCGGCGTACTCGCTCCTGCTCCCGTGGCCCACGAGCAGCAGCGCGTCGCTCATATCTTACCGGACTTCAGGGCGTCCCTGACCAGCTTGATGGCGCAGAGGTCGCTGCACATGGAGCACGTCTCTCCCTCAGTCATACGCGTGCCCCGGATGTGCTCTGCCCTGTCGGGGTCCACGGCCATCCGGATCTGCGCTTTCCAGTCCAGGTCGCTGCGCGCCTGCGACATCCGCCGGTCTGTCTCCCGGGACCGCTCCCGCTGGCCTTCCTTCACCGTATCGGCCACGTGGGCGGCGATCTTTCCGGCCACGACGCCGTCCCTGATATCGTCGGCCGTGGGCAGCGCCAGGTGCTCGGAGGGGGTCACGATGCACAGGAAGTCCGCCCCTGCCATGCCCGCGACCGAGCCGCCGATGGCTCCCACGAGGTGGTCGTAGCCGGGGGCGATGTCCGTCACGAGCGGCCCAAGAAGGTAAAGGGGGGCATCGCCGGTCAGCTTCTTCATGGCCTTCACGGTCATCTCCACTTCGTCCAGGGGCACGTGGCCCGGGCCCTCGACAATGGACTGGACGCCCGCCTCGCGGCAGCGTTTTACTAGCTCGCCCAGCGTGATCACTTCCATGAACTCGGGCCGGTCGGACGCGTCGGCCATGCAGCCGGGCCTCATGCCGTCACCGAGGCTCAGCGTCAGGTCGTACTCTTGCGCGATCTCAAGCAGATAGTCGAACTCCTCGTAAAAAGGATTGTCCTTTTCGTTGTGTAGCATCCAGGCCATAGTGAGCGCGCCGCCCCGGCTCACGATGTTCAAAAGCCTTGGATCGTTCTTCAGGCGGCCAAGGGCGTTACGGTTGACGCCGCAGTGCACCGTCACGAAGTCGACGCCGTCCTTCGCGTGCTCGCGGACCGAGCTGAAAAAGTCGTCCGCCGTCATATCGACCGCGTTCCGCCGTTTCCTGGCCGCGTGGTAGATGGGCACCGTGCCCAGGGGCACTTCGAGCTCTTTCGCCAGCCGCTTCCTCACGGTATCCCGGTCGTGGCCCGTCGAGAGGTCCATGACCGCGTCGGCGCCATACTGGACGGCGACCTTCGCTTTTTTAACCTCGTCTGCGCAATCGTCGTAGTCCTTCGATGTGCCCACGTTGGCGTTCACCTTGGTGGACACGAGCCTGCCCACGGCCCTGCCGGCTATGGATTTACGGGCGTTGCGGGGCACGGCGACCAGGCCCTTCGCGATAAGCGAGCTCAGCCTGACGGCGTCCACGCCTTCGGCCTTTGCGATCTCCTTTATTTCGGGCGTTGCCCCGTTTCTTGCGTCTCTCATTAACATGGCGATTACCATTCAGCTTTGAACACAGTATTTATGCTTCCCTGGCGGAAAACGATACGTGATGCGCGTAAAGAACGTAAACGGGATTTCTTATGATTCCAATGCTTATCTAATTGACGCAAAGCGTAAAACCCTTGTGGACGCCGGCATGGACCCCGGCCGCGTCCTGCAAAACCTGGACGGCGGCCTGGACCTTATCCTTCTAACGCACTGCCATTTTGACCACATCGGGGCGGTGCCCGGGATCGTTAAGGCGACGGGAGCGAAGGTGGCCATCCACGAGGAGGACGCGGCTCTGCTGCATAACGACAACGCGGCGGCCATGTTCAACGCCCGGCGGCCGGAGTTCGGCGTGGACATCGTGCTCAGCGATGGCGAGGACGTGGACCTGGGAGACGTTATCCTGAAGGTCATCCATACGCCGGGCCATACGCCGGGAAGCATCTGCCTCTACGATAAAGAGTCAAAGGTACTCTTCACCGGCGACACGGTCTTCGAGGGCGGCAGCTTCGGGAGGACGGACATCGGCGGCGATCCCGAGGCGATGATCCGGTCGCTGGAGACCCTTACGAAGCTCGACGTTTCGGCGCTATATCCAGGACATGGCGGGGCTGTATTGAGGAAGGCAAAAGAGTCAATACTCGCATCATATAATAATGCGAAGCAAATGCTTTTTTAAAAAATGCTGCGTTGAATATTGATCGGTCATTGTTTAGCAAGTAGTCTTATTTTCATCGTTTGCGTAATAGCCAAATTTATCGATAGTTTCCGATTATCTTTTTCAATTTTTATGCTTTGTTGAATATGCCCCTTTAAGTCTCAGAGTATATGAAGGCTCTATTTTTCACCACAAAGGCACGAAGAGCACGGAGGCCCACAAAGTCTTTTTTATAATTAAGAGACAAAGGACACAGAGCCGCTTTTTGAACTTCTAAGATACAGGATATGATGGCACAGGGGCAAAAAGTGCTCTTGTTCATTACACTGTGTCTTTGTATCCTTCGTGCCCTGATCGCCAATGAACCG
>NZ_DATJPM010000018.1 GCF_035506375.1 Methanocella sp. | reverse complement strand
CGTAAAAAGTGATAGATGAGAATAATAGAATGAGTAAAATTACATTACATATTTTACGCATAGATTATTCTCATCCCATTTAGTATAATAGACTTACGAGAACGTATAGTATTGAGATCCAGATATCCTATATCCATATATCTGATAATAATACGTGCCGGAAGCAACACCGCCGCTCCTTGTTATTGCTAAAGGTATATCACCGTTGATTATTCCTTCGATATTATCATAAACAGGCCCTAGGACATACCCATCAGGAGTATATACTGTAAGACTTATTGAGTTAGTTGGATTTCCCCAGTATACATCAGTATAAATTGTCGTTGGATTTCCGACTACGGTTTTTTGCGCCCATTGTGTCTGTCCCTGCTTTATGGTATTACCCATGGAAGACATTGGTGATACTAACATGCTTTGCGGAGACACGTCTGAACTCTTTCCAAACGTTACAACATATCCGCCATTACCAGACTTGAGATTCTTTAACGACGGTCCCGCGCTCACTGCACCAACCGACGCAGCAGCCATAGCGACCACAAGCGTCGACAGAACTAATACGATAATACCTTTTCTCAACAACATTTAGATCACCTAGAATAAGCGTCAGGAGGGTAAGACTTATATTTTATGTCCACATCGCCGAACTGAACATGCGTACGGTAACAATATTTTACATATATTCAGTTCGGCGATGTGGACATAAACGATATATAAGCTCATGGTAATCTATTGATTGCAACAATTAAGCTTCGGCTTAATTGGGGCGAGTATACAGTAGCGACATTTAGATCCCGGAGAAAGGATAGGGCATTCTGCCCCCTTATTATCCCCTATCTTTTCTCCACGGGTGTCTTTCTTAAAATTTTAACAATTGAAAAAAAGTCTATTTGCGGCGCCTGGCGAACTCTTCCCTGACCTTGTCCAGGGGAATACCTTTGGCCACGAGCATGACCATCAGATGGAACATCAGGTCAGCGCTCTCGCTGACGATATCTTTTTCCCTGCCGTTCTTGGCGGCTATGATGACCTCTGTGGACTCTTCGCCGATCTTCTCCAGCACCTTATCCAGGCCTTTCGGGTCCCGGTACAAAGAGGTCACGTAGGAGCCTTCCTTCGGGTTGTTCATACGATCTACGATAACCGAATATACTTCGTCGAGCACGTCGTCCGCCATGTTAATCGCTCTCCATGCCCCGCCTCTCCAGGTCTTCGGGCGAGATGGTCTTGCGGTCCTTCATTAAAAGCCTTTCCGTTATTTCGATGAGCGGGTGCTTCGCGTAGTCCAGCACCTGGATGTCGTCCAGTGTCTTGAGGCCCGCATCCCGGGCCGACTTTTCCATGCCCAGGGGGATATCTTTTGGTATCTCGAGAATATAGGCATCTATCTTCTGCATGCCAAGGCGCCTGGCGGCTACGACCCTGTGGTGGCCATCGGCCAGCAGCCACCTGCCGGGCTTGTGGATGACGATAAGGGGCTCGGCAAGCCCTTTCTTTAGCTCGTAGATGCGGCCCTCCAGCTCGTCGGCAAAGACCTTGCCCTGGGTGGGCACGAGCTCGTTGATGTCGACTTCGCCCCTGGCGACCGTTATGTCGACGTTGTGGAGCGTCTCCAGCGTTTTCTTTAATTTCCAGACCTTCTGGGGGTCGGCCCGCTCGATCTGGGAGCGGATGACGTCCGAGTTCGTGATGATGCCGACCAGGTTGCCCTTATCGTCGACCACAGGGAGCTTGCTTACGCCCAGCCTGAATATAACTCGGGCGACCTCGTTGATCTCCATGTTCGGGTGCGCGACGATGAGGTTCTTGCTCATAACGTTCTTGACCAGCTCGTCCGACTCGCAAAGCAGCATGTCGAGCGACGAGATGTAGCCTTCGACCTTTTTCTCCTTCGTGACGGGGAAGCCGTCGTGACCCGTTTCCCGCGTGAGCTTGATGACATCCATCACCGTGTCGTCCGGCGATACCGTGATGACCTTGCCGGTCATGTAATCGCCGACCCTGAGTTTGTCCGTCATGATGTACGACCATATGTCAGTCTTGGCACATAATCTTATTCACTTTTTGCGATGTGCGCCGTCTTTCTTTGCTGATCATTCCGGCATCTTTAACGGTCTATACTGGTATGAAACATATTAACAAGCGGAATTACTACACAATATAAGCGATTTTTATATAGGCACATGGGAAAAATACGTCGTGAGCCCATTTTTACCGACTACATTTTAATAATTATAAAAATGTTGTCGCGGATATTTTATATAATGACTGTCTAATATATCGTTTGTAAAAGAGGGGCATGAAGGTGTAGATGATGGAGAAAAACTTAAACTCAGCGATAGCAACGCTCATTTCAGTCACATTGCTCTTCGTTTATTTATTACCCTATTACATGCCTTATTCATATGCAGACCCGATCAGTAATGACAGCATGATCATCAACGGCTCAATAGAGATACCTGCAGGTATATCGGTTACCTTGTTCATAGCGGACAATAACAATAATAAACTCTTGGTAATACCTCCCCCCGTTTTTACATCTTCTGATACTTTTAATATAACTGTGAGTACCAACGATGGGGTCAATGAAGGGGACTGGATTGTATTTCGGATCAATGGAAAAGATTCGGGTGAACACGTCACTTTCATCCCGGGGACCACTCAGAAAGTAGAACTACATTACACGCCTCCCGGGCCGGCAGCGCCTACGGTGGGCCCCATGCCGATAGTTGCCACGCCAGTTCCATTTAAAATAAACGCTACATCGACAGCGACACCTACTCCATTACCGACGCCAGTCCTGACAGTTACGGCAGAGCCTACCGCAATACCTACGCCGATCTCCAGTTCACCGATAGCGAGCCCGTCGCCAACGGCTACATCCTCGGTTTATCCCGTGATCTTTGCAATATTGATCGGTATAATCATACTAGCCCTGCTCATCTTATCTCTAAGAAAGAGATGATAAATGAAAAACCCGGTATCTAACCTAATTTTTCGATTTATTTTTTTATACTCTTAATAAATATGTAACCGTGTTTTGCCGCCGACGTCTTGCCTCTCACCGGAACTAATATGTGCAGCGCGCATCATTAATTAATTGAATGGACACGAAGAGGATCTTAGAGTTGAGGGGCCAGGCAGCCAATATCGAGGCCTCGACCCACGTCGGCAAGAACGGCGTCACGCCCTCGCTCATCGAGGAGCTTAAGCGGCAGCTAAAAGATAATAAGCTCATCAAGGTGAAGCTCCTGAAAAGCGCCGTCGAGGCGATGCCCAGGGCCGAGATGGCAAAGGAGCTGGCGGAAAAAACAGGGGCCGAGCTCATCGAAGTGAAAGGCAATACGGTCGTACTTTTTAAGCGATAAACGAAGCCTATTATTAATAACTTGCCGCAATATCTCTATATGGGGGACTCATGTACTCGGGTCAGAAAGCGTTCTGGAGCGAAACGCCGGCGCAGGCTATGGGCGACCTCGACACGACCGCGCAGGGTCTCAATAGCGACGAGGCGAAACGCCGGCTTAAGGCCTACGGGCCGAACCGGCTCCAGCCCAAAAAGCGCTCCGACCCGCTGACACTGCTCATCAGCCAGTTCAAGAGCCCTATCATTCTTTTACTATTATTCGCCGCTCTTCTGTCGATCTACCTCGGAGATAAAGCCGATTCCATCATCATCCTCATCATCGTATTCCTGAGCGGCGCCCTGGGCTTCTGGCAGGAATACTCGGCCGCCAACGCCATTGAAAAGCTGCTGGCAATGGTCCAGGTCACGGCCCGGGTGCTCCGGGATGGCAGGGAAGTCGACCTCCCGTTCGAGGATATCGTGCCGGGCGACGTGCTTGTCCTGAACGCCGGCGACGGCATTCCCGGGGACGGCCTGATCCTGGAGTCCAGGGACCTTTTCGTGGACGAGGCGGCACTGACCGGCGAAACATATCCAGTCGAAAAGGTCGTCGGAACGCTTCCTCCGGAAACGCCGCTCAGCAAGCGGACCAATGCTCTCTTCATGGGCACGCACGTGATCAGCGGGACGGCGAGGGCCGTCGTAGTGAGGACCGGCACGGACACGGAGTTTGGCCGCATCTCGGAGCACCTGCGCTTCAAGCCGCCAGTGCCCGAGTTCGAGCGGGGCGTCACCCAGTTCGGCTATCTTCTGCTGGAGATCACCACCGTCATGATCATCGCGATCTTCGCCATCAACGTATATTTCCACAGGCCGGTGCTCGACTCCTTCATGTTCGCGCTGGCGCTGGCCGTGGGCCTCACTCCGCAGCTTCTACCGGCCATCATCAGCATTAACCTGGCCACCGGCGCCCGCCGCATGGCGAAGGAGAAGGTCATCGTCAAGCAGCTCTCCTCCATAGAGAACTTCGGCAGCATGAACGTCCTGTGCTCGGACAAGACGGGCACTATCACCGAAGGCAAAGTCGAAGTATACTCGGCCGTCGGCATCGACGGTCAAAAGAGCGATAAGGTCCTGCTATATGCGGGCCTTAACGCCTGCATGGAGTCGGGCTTTGCCAGCCCTATCGACGCTGCAATAAAAAATTATTGCACGCTCGACCTGGGCGGCTATAATAAAGTCGACGAGGTGCCCTACGATTTCATACGGAAACGCCTGAGCGTGCTGGTCGCGAAAGACGGCATTAACATTATAATGACCAAGGGCGCCCTGCAGAACGTTATGGATATCTGCTCCCGGGCGGAGCTGAACGGCAATATCATCGGGATGGGCGAGGCCCGGCCTCTCATCATGAAGCAGTACAACGAGCTGAGCGCGAAAGGGTTCCGCACGCTCGGCGTCTCATATAAGGATGTAGGGCAGCAGTCCCGCATCGCGAAGGACGACGAGTACGACATGACCTTCCTGGGCATCATCGTCTTATATGACCCGCCCAAGCCCGGTATCATGGACGCCATCAAGGACATGAGCCGGCTGGGAGTGACGCTGAAGATCATTACCGGGGATAACGCCCTGGTAGCGGCCTATATCAACCGCCAGATCTGCAGCGCAGACGAAATATCCGGCGGCATATGCAATGACCGCGTGATCAAAGGTACGGAGCTGGACCACATGAGCGACGATGCATTGATGGCGGCGGTCAACGAGGTCAACGTCTTCGCCGAGGTCGAGCCCAACCAGAAGGAGCGCATCATCATCGCGATGAAGCGCGCCGGCAACGTGGTGGGCTATATGGGCGACGGCATCAACGATGGCCCGGCGCTGCATGCGGCCGACGTGGGCATCTCCGTCGACAGTGCCGCGGACGTGGCGAAGGAGGCCGCGGAGATCGTCCTCATGGAGAAGGACCTGGACGTGCTTGCCAGGGGCATCGAAGAGGGCCGGAAGACGTTCGCCAATACGCTGAAGTACGTCTTCATGGCGACCAGCGCGAACTTCGGCAACATGTTCAGCATGGCCGGCGCATCCCTGTTTTTACCGTTCCTGCCGCTGTTGCCGACGCAGATCCTTTTGACCAATTTAATGACCGACATCCCGGAGATGACCATTGCAACCGATACCGTGGACTTGGAGCTGGTCGACCGTCCCAGGCGCTGGGACATCGGCTTCATTAAAAAGTTCATGGTCACGTTCGGCCTGGTAAGCTCGATCTTCGACTTCATGACCTTTGGCGTTCTCTTATTCTTATTACACGCCTCGGAGAGGCAGTTCCAGACCGGGTGGTTCATGGAGTCGGTGGTCTCGGCGGCCATGATCGTGCTGGTGATACGCACCAGGAAACCATTCTTCAGGAGCCATCCCGGGAAGCCGTTGGTCCTGGCTACGCTGCTCATCGTCGCCGTGGTCATTGTTATGCCATATACGCCCATAGCGCCGTTCTTTAAGTTCGAGCCGCTGCCGCCCGTGTTCATTGTGACGCTAGCCATCATCGTCGGGCTGTACATCGCGACGGTCGAAGTGATCAAGTGGATATTTTACAGGGTCGTAAAGTTTTAAATCACAGCTCATTATAAGCTTTCGCTGATACGAATTCTCACTTTTCTCCTATGTGGTTAAGGACGATCAAAGACGGTTAACGGGTAAACGTGGAAAAATATTGTTATAAAATATTTGCTGCGTTGAATATTGATAGGTCATTGTTTAGCAAGTAGTCTTTTTTTTATCGTTTGCGTAATAGCCAAATTTATCGATAGTTTCCGATTATCTTTTTCAATTTTTATGCTTTGTTGAATATGCCCTTTTAAGTCTCAGA
>NZ_DATJPM010000017.1 GCF_035506375.1 Methanocella sp. | reverse complement strand
AATATAAACCTTTTATTTATCCTGCAGAGGCTTTTTCTTCTTTATAACAAGGTACGCGGCCAGCGCCCCGGCTGCCGAGAGCACTGCCGAGATAAAGTACGGCAGCTCCACATTGATGTCGAAGGCCAGGCCGCCGAGCGGCGGGCCAAGGATCCTTCCCATGGCGCCGTAAGATCCGAGCACTCCCATAGCGGAGCCCTGGTGTTCCTCATCCGTGGCCCTGGAGGTCAGCGAGTTGAGGGACGGCGTGGCGAGCCCGGTGCCGATCGCGATCAGGCTGGACGAGAGCATGATCGACAACAGCTCACCGGATAAGTTGACGAGCAGAAACCCGGCCGCAGTAACGGCCATGCCCGCGAGGGCGGTCCTGCCTTCTCCGATACGGCCTATAAGGAAACCGACCAGCACGCCCTGGCACAGCACGCCCACGATGCCCATCACCGTGAATAGTATGGCCATGGCCGCGGGGCCGCTTAGCGTGATGTACCCTGACAGTAAAGGCATTGGCGACGGGGCGTCATAGAGGCCGAAACGCCCGCCCATGTAGTAGGCGAAAATGGTCTGGAAGCCCGATATCAGGAAGGTCACGAGCAGCATCAGGATAAAGAGGACCGCCGTCCTTGAGCGAAGCGGGGCCAGCAGCGAGACTTTTTTACGGCTGACCGGATGATGTACGTCGACGGCCCTGGATTCCTCCAGCACCAGATAGCCGAGGATCCCGAAGACGAAGGCTGCGACGGCGGTCACGAAGAATGGCAGGTTGAGCCCCCAGACGGAGAGAATGCCCGAGACGGAGGGCCCGAAGATCATCCCGATACTCGACGCCGCACCCAGCAGGCCCATGATCTTTCCTCTCTCGTTATGCTCCGTGACATCCGCGATATAGGCCAGCGATGCAGGGTAGATGCCGCCCGCGAGGGCCCCGCCCAGCATGCGGGCCGCAAACAGCATCCAGAGCTGCGTGGCGATGCCGTAGATGACGAAGGAGAAGCCATAGCCGAACAGGCCGATCAGGAATATGGGCTTGCGCCCTATCCGGTCTGACAATTCCCCCCAGTACGGCGTGACGATGAGCTGCATGAACGAATAGGACGCCATTAACAGCCCGAGGTCCAGGGCCGAGGCGCCCATCTTCTGCGTGTAGTACGGCAGGATGGGCATGATAATGCTGAAGCCAAGCGTCATAAAAAACTGGCCCAGTACCAGGACCGCGATCTGACCCGTCTTGCCTCTCATGTAATGATTAAATCATCAATTATCGAAATAAATATGTTGAGCATTATAAATGGCCGGAAATATTTAACCGATCTTATCGTTTTATATTGCATCCCAAACCATGGGGTCATCGTGCTTAAGCTTAATAATTATAGATATTTTTAATCAATTTATAACGATTCATAAACTATTTTGCCTATCGCAGAGATATAACTTAATTAAGCCCTTGGAGGGGGAGCATAATGAGGAATGAGATTAAGATTTTGATAGCAGCAATAGTGGTTATCATTATTGTTCTGGTGGGCGCCTATGCGCTGAGCGGCTCTCAGAATGCCGCGCCCACCGTTACGCCGACCGCTGTGCCAGTGACCGCAACGCCCACGCCTACGCCCGTTCCTGCCAATGGTGGCAGCTCCGGTGGTGCCGCATCGCCGACCCCAACCGCTTCGGTAGCGCCGACGGCCGTGCCTACGCCTACGCCCATGCCGGCGAGCGGCGTGAAGCAGACGGAGTTCGGGTACTGGATCACGTATCCGCCGCTGGACCCGGAGAAGTGGAGCACCAACCCGCCGCCGGTCGTGAATCCGGGTAACATCGTCTATTTCGACCCGACCTCACAGACGGTAACGGTCCCCATCATGGAACCGGCTGCATTAGTGCAAGAGCCTCAAGCGCAGGCCATCGTTCACCGTGATGGTAACCTGAGCGGTACCACCAATGTCCTGATCAGCCGGATTGAAAGCGATAATATGTTCTATGGAGATGATTATACTGGCGGATATTGGATCCCTGATGGTGGAATCAATGCCAACCTTACTGATAATCACAACGGGACTTTTACATTACGTTTCGACCCTGGCGTATCCGAGCAGACCATTTACATCTACATTTGGAATATCCGGGAGGGGTCTATTATCGATTCTACCGCTATGGAAGCTCTGTTTAACGGCTATGCGCGTTTAACAATTGTGGGTGCTGATTCGCCGTTCACCTATGGTGATAGGAACCAGTATACGATCAACGTTAACAGCCCGTCATCGTCTGGCCAGGTTATGCAATTCATTTCAAACGGCGGTTACATTACCAATGATACATACTTCGATACCACAAGCATGGACGTGAGTGAAATTGAGCATGGTACATGGGAGGTCAATATAACACTAACCCGGTCAAGTACGAGTGGCAGTTTATCACCGCATGTAGAAATGAATACAAATATACCGGGTGAATATTTATATATAAATCAGCAACCGACGTTTGATGATGGGCAGTCGACCGCGACATTACAGGTCATTTATTCGATAGACACCAGTATCGAAGGACCTTACGCAGAATTCACAATAGATTCGAGCCCATTGTATAGCATTGGATCAAACAATCCATTCTACCTTGACTTATACCTGGAATGGTAACCAATAAAAAACGTTATTTTTTATTTAGCCTGAGGGCACCTGGTTTTCCACAAGCTTCCTGTATCCATATATATGAGTATATAGGGTTAGCACTTCCCGTTTAATTTGCCTGGCATAAGGATGCCGAAGTTACGGTCCACTTTTAAATCAATGTGTATGACCGACCGGCTTTTATACTTACGGCAAGTCTATGGTCTTGGTATCGAGGATGGGCTCTAAGCAGGATACGCAGATCGTGGAGTTTATCGTGCTCCTGGGCGTCGTCAACGGGTTTTTATATTCTTTAAAGTTCAACCCGGTGAACGCCTTCATGAACGAGGTGGGGGCGAGCGTGACGGAGCTTATCGTGACGCTTACTCCGCAGTACTCGAACGTCCTCCTCCTGTTGCTCCAGCTTTTGCCCGCCATCGTGCTCATCGTGAGCGTCATCGTCATCTATCGCCTCGGGGGCGCGACCGCCATCACGGCCGTGGCCTTTGGTTTCGGGTGCGGGTACTTCGCGCTGTCGGACCTCGTCATCAGCATCCTCTGTCTCATCATCGGCCTGCTGCTGGGGCTGTACAGCGTGAAATCCGACCGACTCCCGATAAAAAAGCGCCGCTAACCTCGAGCTTATTATTATATGACTAACGCTGGATGGTTCGGCTTTTTCAACACGAAATCACGAATTCTTTTATATCCCACGTAAGGGCACGAACCTCACTAAGGCTCATGCTTTAGCGTCAAAACACGAAACAACCTCTCTAAGGCTCGAACATCCCTAGTAGAATGAAACACGAGGGAAAGCATAACTATTAAAGTCATGCCGTTCTCGTGTTTCAATCCTTTAGCGCTTTAGTGCCATTGGAGAGGTTGTTTCGTGTTTTAAGCGCCAGGCATGGGCCTTAGTGATTTTAGTGCTCTTACGTGGGATAAAATAGTCTTTCGTGCTTTCGTGTTGAAAAACCGACGAGCAGTACGTGCATCGCTAAGCTAAAATAACGAAAACCCCGGGTAAAAAAATAGGTAAAGAAACCGCCTAGCGGCCCCTTATGTCGATATCGCCGTTGACGATGGACGTCTCGATGTATATGCCCTCGGTATAGTTTGCAGTCTTGCCGACGAGGCCCACCCGGCTCTTCTCGCTGACGACCAGCGGCAGATCCTCGGTGATGACACCGTTCACCAGGTGCGCGTTCAGGGACAGGGGTGCGTCCCTCGGTATGGTCACGGCGACATGGCCGTTGACAGTGTTCAGGAAAATGTTACCCTTCAGGGCGCCGGTCTGGATGTCGATGTTGCCATTGACCGTGGCCATGGTGGCGTTCGTGCTGCTCGCCTTCGAGGCCAGCCCGCCGTTCACCGTTGCCATCTTAAGCTGGCCGCAGTTAAACTCCCCCAGGCGAACGTCGCCGTTCACCGTTACCAGGGTCATGTCGTATTTCTTACTCTTCGGCACGGTGACCGTGATGTCCGAGTTAAACTTCGAGTTCGCCGTCCACGGCTCCTGCGTGTCCCTGATCTCCAGCTTCAGGACGCGCACGCCGCTCACGTCGGCCTGAGTAAATTCGATCTTATAGCGCTCGAAATCCGTCGCGGTGCCGCTGGCATTCACATGGATGGCATAGGCATCGCCATCGCCTTCCCTGACCGTCACGGGACCGTTGATATTCGTGACGTCCAGGCCGGCCGTATCATATCCTGCGATCGTGCCGTTGTAATCATACGACTTCTGCATGACCTGCCCGGTATTGATGATCGGGCCTCTGGTGGCGACCAGGCACAGGAACGCTGCGCCGCCGAAAGCGAGCAGGATCAGGACGATCACGAACAGCGCTCCCACCGTTATGAGTAAGAATTTATCCAGTTTCATATACAACCCTCAAAAGCTTTACTGCTAACCGCTATATAAGTAATTAATTGTTTCCCGGCTTATCTGTCGGCGACCCTTTTTTTTATCCGTCTATACCACGAGAAATATGGACAAAGAATAATTAATATGCTTTCTACAATTAATCATGCGGATGTGACGGCGTGGACGTGATTACGCTAGTGGGGGACTGCGGCGAGCCCTATTCGAAGATGCTGGGCATCGACCTGGAAGAGGGCGACACGGCCTGGGCGAAATGGCTGCTGGCGTCCATACTGTATGCGAAGCCCATCCGCGAGGAGTCGGCCACTAAAACCTATAAAGCCTTCGAGGCGGCAGGCCTGGCGGACGCGAGGTCCATCGTGGACGCCGGATGGGACCGGCTCGTCGAGATACTGGATAAGGGCGGCTATACGCGCTACGACTTCAGCACCGCCGACCGTCTGCTTGAGATCTTCGGGAGCCTGCTGAAAAATTATGGCGGCAGCCTGCGGCGGCTGTACGATTCCTCGGCCGACGGCCGGGACCTCGAGCGCCGCATCGTGGGGCTGGGCAAGGGTATCGGGCCGGTCACGGTCTCCGTTTTCTTAAGGGATATGCGGCGGGTATGGCCCAAAGCCCGGCCGCAGCTTACTCCCAGGATTAAAAAGTCGGCGGAAGCCCTCGGTATCCGGGACGTCACAGGCTATGCAGATAAGCACGGCCTCGATGTGACCGAGCTGGAGACCGCCCTGCATCGCTACTCGCGGGCCCTGTCCGGCGCTAAAGGGCCGAAATGCCTCCGGCGATGAGAAGCACGGCGGGCCATAGCAGGGTTTCGGCGTCCGCCAGCGGGTAATTCAGATAATTATCGGGCCGGGCCCGTGCCTGTCTCAGGTAATAAAAGGTAAAGATCCCAATAGCGGTCATTGCGAGGACATACGCCGGCAGCACGCCCATCATAACGCCTGCTGCGAGGGGCAGGAACGATACGACGTTCAGGGCGCCCAGCAGTGCGAACGTTTTTTCTCTGCCCAGGCATGCGGGCACAGTCTTTAAGCCCTCCGCGCCATCAGGCAGAATATCCTTTAGATCAAAGTAGATGACATTGCCGAGGCTCCTGAGGAACATGAATAAAAAAATAAGAATGACTGTCGTCTCAAGAGGCACCGGACAGCACGCGAGCACTCCGGATATAGTGCCCGCAGTCCAGACGCCCGACGTATAAACGTTCTTAAAGCCGGGCAGGTACCTCGTTATTTTCTTTAAGAATACCGAATAGGCGATCCCGAGTGCTGCCATCATAAAGACCACGATCGTAAGCGTGACGCTGGCATACAGGGCGAGCGACGCCGCCAGGATCGCGGCATAGGCCAGCATCCTGTACGGGAACGAGCTCGACATGCCCAGAAAGTAGGCGGCTCGGCCCGGGTTCGTGATCATGTCATTCTCCGCCGAGCGGTAATAGTCGAACGAATAGACGATCAGCGCCGAAATATAGGCGATGAGGAACGGTAGTGTGCCGACCCATAATCCGGGCAAGGCCGAAATAAAAAAGACCTTTGCCACGGCTCCTGTGGCAGTAATGTGCCCGCCATATATGGCCTCATCCTGAAACCCCGCGATCAGCTTTGCTAATGTCGCATAGCCATGGCGTACGCTTTGTACGCTAATGTAATGATCCATCCCCATCCCCAATCCCGGTCGCCGGCCATATGGTTGAACGACGATCGATAAAAAGTATTTTCGATTATGAATATAATAATTATTTGGTCCCTTTAGGTACGCCAGATACTTGAGTTGTAACTTTTATATAACAAGCAATTACATAATAATTTGGGGGGAAAATGAGCATCAAATTACCTGATACAGTAGGCGGCAGGTTCCTGTCCTACGCTCCGATGGCATTTCAGGCGGTGATCCTGGTCTGCATCGCCACAATCCTCCTATCGGCCTTTGGGCTCGTGGGCGTGTCGACGGCCGCATCCATGGTGGTCATGTTCCTGCTCGGGCTGCCGTTGCTGATCCTGCTCTATACTTCCTCGACGGATAAATCACTGCGGGCGGTCTTTTTAGGGCTGATCGGGAATATCACTTTACTGTCCATCTCCGGCATTATCTGGTATCTTATATCGGATTTAGTGGATATCTGGTGGCTTATACCACTTGCCAAGGTGATCATGGTCGTGGGGTATCTACCCTTGATATTTGCCTTATATTCGGTATATCAGGGTGAAAAACAGCATATCGATAAAAACATTCGTATCTTCGTGCTTTCGTTCGGCCTCTGCTTTTTCGCGGGCCTGGCCCTGTTAGGCCTGCTCTTTCTGCCCCTGGGTTCGCCTTTCGATATCGGCATCTATACCCTCTCCGTGATCGGGGATATTATCGTCCTCGATCTATCCGCAATGCTCATCGTAATCCGGCCATCGTTCCGGTCGCGCTATATCTTCTCCATCCTGTTCCTCTTCATACTGGTGAGCTTCTGCGGGGATATGCTTAGACTATCGGCCGCCCTGGGGATAGCGGACGCCCGCATAGGCTTGTATTCTAACTATTTCTACGATTTCATGCTTATCTTCCTGGTCACGGGGCTTCTCATCTATTCATTTTTCAAGGATGATAGCAAGGACGCAGTCGAGGAGGCGAACAGGAAGCTGGGGGACACACGCCACGCGATGGACGACCTGCTTTCGCAGATGCCGGACGCCGCCTGCATGTTCACCCCGGAGGGCCATGCGTTGATAGTGAACGAGCCTTTCCTGTGGCTGTTCGGAGTAAGGCGGGACGATATGCTCGCCCATTATAATCTCTTTGCTCATGCAGCGTCCCTGCAGTGCGACTTCAAGGAACGGCTAAAAGCTCTAAAGGAGGGCCGGGCCGTCCTCCTGGAAATGACAAAGATCGCCCTGTCCGGTCGGGAGGTCTTTATCTCTTTCAAGATCTTCCCTACCTTCGCGATGGACGGCAGCATCTCCAGCTACATCGCAATATGCGAGGACGTCACTTCCCGGGCCCGGGCGGAAGAGGAGCTGAAGCAGGCGAAGGCGATAGCTGAACTATACCTCGATCTCATGGGCCACGACATCAATAACATGAACCAGGTGGGCATGGGTTACCTGGAGATCGCCCTCGACACATTTCCCTTCGAAGCCGGGCAAAAAGGCCTGCTGCTCAAGCCTCTTGAAGCGATGACGAACAGCTCGAGGCTGATAGACAACGTGAAAAAGCTGAGCCGCGCAAGCAAGGGCGACATATACCTGCAGCCCATGGATCTGGGTAAAGTGATTAAAGAAGCGATCTCCGAGCACGGCCAGTCCCCCGGGCGCGATGTGGTCATCGTTAACGAAGTCGCCGATGGCACGATGGTCAGGGCCAACGAGCTGTTAAAGGACGTGTTCGTAAACCTGGTGGGAAACGCGATCAAACATTCCGGCGGTAAAATAACCATCAATATCCGACAGGAGCCCTTCTATGTCGACGGCATGAAATACGATCGCATCTTTGTCGACGATAATGGCCCCGGCATCTCCGACGACATGAAGCCGCTCATCTTCGACCGCCTGATGCGGGTGAACAAGCGGACCGGGGGAAGCGGCATCGGGCTCTACCTGGTGAAGACGCTCATCGACAGCTATGGCGGGAACGTCAGTGTCGAGGACCGCGTGCCCGGGGACCGGACGAAGGGGACCCGCTTTATCGTAACGCTACCCGCCGCTTAAGCCGGGCAAGTAAATATATTTATCGAATCAATATATTTCTAGAGACGCGACGATGCCGAGGATTGCCACCATTGGGGACGTCAACGTAGACCTGATTGCGAGGATCGACCGCATGCCCGAGCTGGGCAAGCAGGTCATAACCAGGGACTTCCAGACGCACGGAGGCGGCTGCTCGGCGAACTTTTCGCTCTCCTGCGCCCGGCTGGGGATGGAGACACAGCTTTTCGGCAAGGTCGGCGACGACGTGTTCGGCACCTACGTGCTCGTCGAGCTGGAGGACAACCATGTCGATACGAAGAACGTCCGGCTCACCGACAGCAAGACGGGCGTGACCATGGCCATGGTCCAGGGCATCGAGCGCTCTTTTATCACGTTTAGAGGAGCGAACGCGACGTATTGCCTGAACGACATCGACGTCTCGAAGATCCATGCGGACATCGTGCACCTCCCCTCGTATTTTCTACTGGACGGCCTGAGGAACGATTATGCGAAGATCATCGACATCCTGCACGCGGCGAAGATCCAGGCATCCTTCGACACGGGCTGGGACCCCCGCGGATTCACAAAAGAGACCGTGGACCCGCTTTTCGATATACTGCCCCGCGTTGACGTGTTTTTACCGAACATAGATGAAGTGCGCAATATCCTGGGGATGAACCACGATACCGGGCCGGAGAGGGCCGCAGAGGTCCTACTCGATATGGGCGTAAAGGTCGTCGCTATCAAGATGGGCAAGGACGGGTGCTGGGTAGCCACAAAAGAGCACATCGAGTACGTGCCTGCTTTCAGCGTGGAGGTGGTGGACACGACCGGCGCGGGCGATAACTTCAACGCCGGCTTCATCAGCTCATACATAAGCGGCAAGCCCCTGAACGAGTGCGCCGTCATCGGCAGCGCCACGGCCGCACTTAAAATTGGCGGCGTTGGATGGTCGACTTACCCGACACGTAAACAGGTCAATACATTTTTACAGGAGCGAGGCTATACAGGCCTCTGATGAAGATCTTTGATGTGTCCGTCGACATCTATAACGGCATGCCCGCATTTCCAGGCGATCCGCCCCCGGAAATCAAGCGTGTGCTGAGAATGCCTCAGGATTCTTTCAACGTATCCCTTATGTGCACGGGCACGCACGTCGGTACACACGTCGACCCGCCCATACATTTCGTGGAGGGCGGCTATACCGTGGATAAGATACCGCTCGATCACCTTTACGGGCGGGCCGTCGTATTAGAGGTGCCCGATGCTGACGCCGTGAGCGAAAAGGACCTGAAGGGCGTAAAGGCGGATATTATCCTTTTTAAGACTAAAAACTCGGCTCTCTGGAACAGCGGAGAATTTCATAAGGATTATGTATATTTAGACGAGAGCGCCGCCCGCTGGCTCGTCGACCATAAGGTAAAGACGGTGGGCATCGACTACCTCTCCATCGGCAGCTTCAAGAGCGGCGAGGCCGTGCATAAGCTCCTGCTGGGCGCCGGCATCACGGTCATCGAAGGCCTGGACTTCCGGAAGATAGAGCCGGGCAGGTACACGCTGGCGTGCCTTCCGCTAAAAATAAGGGACGGGGACGGAGCCCCCGCCAGGGCGTTTTTAATCCAGGAATAGGGATCTACGTGGGTAGTGGGCTGGGGTTTATCGCCCGCAGCGTGATGTCGAACACTAGCGTCTTCCCGGCCATCGGGTGGTTATAATCGAGTGTCACCGTATTGTTCGCCGCATCGATGCCGATCAGCTTGGCGTTTTCGCCGTTAAACGTTATCATCTGGCCAACATATTGCGTGAAGTCGGATGCATTGTATTTCTTCAACGGTACGGTAACGACCAGGGACTGATTATAGTCCCCGTACGCTTGGGCAGGCGTCAGCGTGACATTCTTGGTATCGTTGATCTTCATACCGACCACGGCCTGGTCGAATCCCGGGATCATCATTCCGGAGCCGACGATGAATGACAATGGCACATATTGGGTCCCCACATTAAAGATCCCCGCCTCCTTTGCGACCGTGGAATTTGTGGTCTCGATCACTGTCCCGCTCGGATCTTTGAGCGTATAATCGACGTAGACCAGGT
>NZ_DATJPM010000016.1 GCF_035506375.1 Methanocella sp. | reverse complement strand
CTGTGCTGGATATGCCCTTTTAAGTCTCGGAGTGTACGGAGGCACTATTTTTCACCACAAAGGCACGAAGAGCACGGAGGCCCACAAAGTCTTCTTTATAATTAAGAGACAAAGGACACAGAGAATGCTTTTTGAACTTCTAAGATACAGGATATGAAGGCACAGGGGCAAAAAGTGCTCTTGTTCATTCCACTGTGCCCTTGTATCCTTCGTGCCCTTATCGCCAATGAACCGGCTTTGTGTCCTTTGTACCTTAATCTAAAAAAAGACTTTGTGAGCCTCCGTGCCATCGTGCCTTTGTGGTGAAAATAGTGCCCTCCGTCTCTTAAAAAGCTTAAAATACGGGAGTAATTCAACACAGCAGTCATAATTAATTTCTTTAATAGAGTCTTCGCGGGCTTGGCAGGCTTCGGGACTTAAAAAATAAAGGGCTTAAATCAATTCTTCGGGCACCGGTATGGGCGATATGATATGCCGCTCAGCGGTGAGCTTCTTTGCCCACATGCCCTGGTTATTCGGCTCGGCGATCCAGCACTGGTGCTTGATGTCCAGGTCAGATAAATAGTCGGACACGGCATTCTGGATCTCCAGCGCCTTCTTATTGCTGTTCGTCAGGCCGTAGACCGTCGGCCCGAAGGAGCTCATGCCGCTGCCGTAGGAGCCGGCGTGGTTCATGATGCTCAGCATGTTCGGCACGAGAGGCGATTTCATCTTCACCTCGATATTCTTGAAGCCGATCTCCTGGATCTTACTGATGGCGCCGCCGAAGGTCACGATGTCTTTCTCCAGGATGCCCGGCACAAGCTGCATGAGGACAATGCGGCATACGCGGCCTATCTCCGCCTCATTGATGGGGAAAGAGGACTGGAAGATGTCGACCTCCGACTTGCCATGGGAGCCCTCGTCGCCGACGGGCATGACCAGGACAAAGCGCCAGTCTTCCGGGATGTCGCACCTCATTACCTGGGGTGCGGGCCTCGCCTTAGAAGCCGAGGAGGGCAGGCACGAGCTCTTTTCCTTGCCTTCGCCAAAGCTGTGGCCGCAGTCCAGGATGAAGCCGCCCTTGTCGAAGGCGCGGACGCCGATGCCCGATGTGCCGCCGCGGCCCACCAGGCGGGCAAGGCCTTCGATGCCATTATAGGGCAGGTCATATTCCTTACAAATAGCATAAGCGAGCGCCAGGCTCATCTGCGTCTTGGAGCCGAAGCCGGCGTGGGCGGGGATCTCCTCCTCGATGGTAATTTCAATGTCTGGAAGAGGCTTGCCCAGCTTATCGCAGATGCCGCGGGCGATCTTCTCGATGCCCTCCGGCGCAGTGCTGGTATCATTCGGGCAATTGACCAGGAATTTGTTACCTGGCTTGATCGTTAATACGTTTCGCGGGTTGCTGATGGCGACTCCGGAGCCGCCGTCGATGCGGCCCAGGTTACCATTAAAGTCGATCAACCCGAAGTGAAGGCGAGATGGCGTCGTGATCCTCATATGCATTGGCCAATCAGTCCTTGGTAAATATTTAGTACGTTCCGTATCTTACTTATAGGTTTGGTCCAAATAGGCATGGGCATGGAGCCCTTGCTTCTGTCTCCCCAGTAGAAAAACGAACCGCAGGAGCCTATCCTTTTAGCGAAGGAGCCTATCCGATCGGTCATGAGAGCATAACCAATTTATTCGATTCAATCACGTTTATACAATTACTGTCCGTATAAACAAGATTCATAGTATGCTTATGTATATTAATTTTTCCGGGCGCGATCACAGCGGAAATCATATGGTTATACGTTAAAAAATTATGAAGGCCCTCCAGGGGCCTGCTCATGCATGGTAGTACTCGCCGCTGGCGGCACGCTGTGCCGGCGAGACCGACTTTTCCTGGCCCGGGACGCCGCAGGCGTCCGCCCTGCACTGCTTGCACAGCCTGAACTGGGGCAGGTATTTTTCGGCGATAGCGCGCGCCTCTTCGAGGTCCTTGCACTCGGGCGGCGTCATATCCTTGAACTTGTAGAGAGGGATCATCGGGATGATGTTCATTAACACGGCTCCCCGGGCGGCCGCCTCTTTCGCTATCTTCTCGATCTGGTCGCTGTTAACTCCGGGCACGAGCACGGTGTTCACCTTGACCATGAGACCCGCCTTCGCGGCCATTTCGACGCCCTTGAACTGGTTGTCCCGCAGAATCCTCGCGCCCTCGACGCCACGGTAGGTCTGGTTATGGTACCGGACCCACTGGTATATTTTTGCGCCCACCTCGGGGTCGTACGCGTTGATGGTCACAGTTACGCTGGAAACGCCGGCCTTGATCAGCTCGTCGACCTTTTCTGGGAGCATGAGGCCGTTGGAGGCGATACACTTAATGAGGTCCGGGTGCCTCTCGTGCACCAGCCTGAGCGACTCGATGGTCTCCTCGTTGGCGAGGGACTCGCCCGGGCCGGCGACGCCGACGACCTTGAGGTTGTTGAACTCCTTGAGCGCTTCGTCGACGCGGTCCGCCGCCTGCTGGGGCTTCATAATGCCCCCTGATACGCCGGGGCGGTGCTCGCACTTGTCGATCTTGCGGTTACAGAAATTACATTGAATGTTGCACTTGGGCGCTACGGGCAGGTGGATCCTGGCCGTCGAGAAGTGGGCCTTCTCGTTGAAGCACGGGTGAGCGGAGGTCATGTGTGAGAATTTTGACTTTCCGCCGTCGAACACTTTTAGCTCATCCATAGGTGGTCTCCAGTTATATATTCAGGGCTGCGTTGCACGTTTATTGCACACACGAAAACTTTATTTAAAGAGGTGATTTTGTATGGTTATATACTTTACGTGCTTGCTGAAAAGGTCATAATATCTATGGTCTAAACGCTTCCTTATTAAGAAAGGGGCGTTTTACGCCCCATATTTCTTAGTTTTGTTTATCAAATCCAGCGCAATGGGCATCACGTCCAGGCCTATTATCCGGTGCAGCCCGCCTTTGTAAGCGATCAGCTCATTATAATGGGCTACATCGTCCATGCGCACGCCCGGCCCGTGCATGAGGATGGGGACCGGGTCGGCGGAATGGTCTTTTATGGAAACGGGCGTGCTGTGGTCGGCGGTAACGATGATAAGCACGTCCTTGAGCTGGCCGAGCCTCTCGAAGGCCGCGTCCGTCTGCGATAAGAACTGTGTCTTTTTCTGGAAATTCCCGTCGTGTCCGGCCTCGTCGGCACCCTTGATGTTCACCAGCACGAAGTCGTAGGTCTCGAGCGCTTCCAGCGCTTTATTCATCTTGGCCTTCGCCGACGAGCCGGATGATTCGACCTCCATGCTGCCGGTTGGTAAATACTCTAAGCCGCACATCTTGCCGATGCCGATGATGAGCCCGGCCGCCGCCACGACCGCGCCCTTCAGCCCATAGCGCTCCTGAAATGGCGGAATATGGGGAACGACACCGGCGCCCCGGATGAGTATGGCATTGCCGGGCGGGAGGCCCTGCTTTTTCCTTTCCTGATTTGCGGGCATGCCGTCCAGTATATTCAAGACCTGGCTTGAAATGCTGTTAACTACTTCAGCCGTATGCTTTGCCTCGGGCGTGTCGTCCGTGGCGTGGCATTCCTTGATGGGATTGCCCTCTTTTTTCGGGTCGGTGTCGGTTATAGCCGAGGAAAGGCCTTTTCCGCGTAAGACAAGTGCCGCGCGATGGCCGGTGGACCGCTTGAAGATGATGTCCACGCCAGGCACTTTGACCTGCTCATTAATAGCGCCGGCGAGCTGGTCCGTATCAGATATCCGGCCCGCCCTTCGGTCGGTCACAAGGCCATTCTCGACCGTCGCAAAATTAACGCGGAATG
The DNA here is from genome assembly GCF_035506375.1 of Methanocella sp. Lineage (NCBI taxonomy): Archaea > Methanobacteriati > Methanobacteriota > Methanomicrobia > Methanocellales > Methanocellaceae > Methanocella > Methanocella sp. The sequence goes on along the minus strand of NZ_DATJPM010000016.1, from coordinate 9,559 downwards.
CGATGTCCCCGCCCTTCACGTCGATGCCCACCCCCGCAGCCTCAAAAGGCCCGCGGCCAGTGTAGTATTTGTAAGGGTCATAGCCCAGGATCGCGAGATGAGATGTATCGGAGCCCGGCCGGATGCCCGGCCCGACCGTGTCCATGATGCCGTTGATGCCGCCGTTAGCCAGCCGGTCGAGGTTTCGCATGCCGGCCTCGGCGAGTGGCGTCTTGCCGCCGACAGGACGGTCCGAGGCGCCGTCTAGCACTATGAGAATGATCTTGTTCGCTACGTCTGACATAAATTATCAACAAATATACAGATGCACGCAACAGATAAAAATTATGAGCCACCCTATTCACCACAGTGTGCAGAGAGGATTGTTATTCACCACTGAGGTTCACGGAGGCCACAGTGATCTTTTTAAAATAGGTCACAGAGGCACGCAGAGCCTATTAACAGGGCGGGGTCTGCGAGGGGCGAGCGAAGCGAGTCCCCTTCAGCATATAAAAGAAACCTCTGTGGCCACTGTGAACCACTGTGGTGAATAACATACCTCAGTGACCACTGTGGTTAGACCCGGCGGCTGGATTCCCCCAGTACAATGCCGGTAGCGATTAAATGTGCCACGCGAATGGGCTCCGGTATGCGGCTGTGCGTGGAGCTGGAGCGGACGATCTCGACGGCGCTCGCCTCGTCGATGCCCTTATATTGCACGTAGACAGGCTCCCCTCTTTCCGTTGGCACTTCGACGGCCTTACCGGCTTTTAATATCAGGCCATACCTGTAGTCGGGTTCGCTAAGATTGTTCAGGGCGCTTTTGATGCTTTCCATGTCTGGCAGCCTGCGCATGATACTGATTACAGGCGTCCCTGTCACCTTTGAGAGCGCCTCCATGTCGACCACGTTGAACCCGCCCATGGTGATGCCGTTGAGCATGACGACGCGGATCTGGCCATAGTGCTTGCTCCTCGTGACCATCTCAGTCAGGCGCCCGGTCGCATCCATGCCATCCTTTATAATACTGGTGCGGACAACGCCCTCAAGCCAGTCGCCGCCCCGCATGACGGCCCCGACCACGAGGATATCCCTGGAAAGCAGGGGCGAGTCATCAATGCCCAGGATTCGGATTTCCGGCTTCAGGTGCAGCCGTAGCACCCCCATATTTCTTGCCGAACCAGTACACGCCTGCCAGGGCGATGCAGCCCATGATAACGACGAAAGCCTCGATTGGGAAGAATTGGTAAGTCCCGAGGTAACTCAGGTAATGCTCGAACGGGAGCAGTAAGCCGTCGAGCAATGTCTTAAAGACGAATGCGATACCAAGCCACTTGAGGTCGGCCAGCTTGACTGCATAGATGGTCAGCACGGTCGCGAAGACGTGGCAGAAAAGCGTGAATATCCGCTCGATGACGGGCAGGAACATGAATAACGGCTCGAACTGCTGCTGGCTGGAGTACGGCATTAATAGATACAGGGTGGGCTGGGAGAGGATGGTGATGACGGTGAGCAGGCTTAATGCTCCCAGTATCAGCGCCTCGATGCCGCCGAAGCCGATGCCCACGGCCACCGCGTCGTCGAAGCTCATGTTCTTCAGCTTCGAATACAGCGTTCCCAGGTATATCACGCCATTCTCAAGAATGCCCGTCCGGAGGCCAAGGTATAATCCCGTGGCGAGAACGGCGGCATCGACGGGAAGCGCAGCGCCGAGCCAGGCATAGAGCGGCTGCGATATCGTCAGGTCCATGATGACCTTAATGGCTATTGCGACGACCCAGAAGAGTGCTCCCGCGGCAAAGTAGATGACTTTCGATTTCTTTTTCCAGTACCAGTAGCCGGCGGCGATGACTGCTACGGCCATCATCAGGAGGCCGGGTAAGAGATTTAAAGCGGTAAGCATGTGTTCCCTCCGGGCATTATGAAGTGAGGCATTAATCTATATACGGTTCTTATCCATATTTTAGATGCTGGTGCAGCCCTTTGGTCTCTCACCACAAAGGCATGATGAAAACGTTCTCATAATATTTATATGAAAAGCCCTTTTTAATGTAGAGACCATGAGCGGCAGTTTTCACATCGACGCCGGAGGAGGCCTCCACATCCGTCTCCTCGAGCTTAAGGACGCGCCAGTGCTATATGCGCTCATCGACGCTAACCGAAAGGAACTTCGGGACTGGGCCCCCTGGGTCGACAGGACGAAGGGCGTTGAAGACAGCGTCGATTTCATCCGTGCCGCTCTCGAGCAGCAGAAGAGCTGCACCGGCCTGCATGCGGGCCTCTGGCTGGACGGCCGCCTCATCGGCTGTATCGCCTACGTGCACATGGATATCAATAATCGTCGGGCGATGATCGGATACTGGCTGGCCGTGCCATACCGCGGCAGGGGCCTGGCGACGCGGGCCTGCATGGCCATGACCGACGTAGCCTTTCGTAAGCTGCTCATGAACAAGGTGGAGATCTACTGCGGCGTTGAAAATCTCAAGAGCCGGGCAATACCCGAGCGCCTGGGGTTCAAGCCCGAAGGAATTTTAAAGCAGTACGAGTGGATCAACGACCGTTACATCGACGTCGTGGCCTACGGTATGCTGGCAAGCGAGTGGCAGGACATCAGTAAAAACTTTACGAAGTGAGCCTTTTTTCAAGCAAGTACCCAATGCCTATGGTGACTATGGGATAGATCAGGTACGTCAGACCGATATCCTTCATATAATCAGTGAAGCTCATGGCCATCGGGCCCCACGTGAACATCAGCAGGTCCAGTATGATACTGATGACGAACCACAGAATGCCTATGACGACCCCTTCTTTCAGGAAGCCATTTTTCATACTCCTGAAATATAAATAAGACAGGGCAACGACCACAAGTGTAATGGCCACCGGCATGATCGTCTCGAAAAATATACGGTCTGTGCTCCTTATCTGAGAGAGGGCTATGCTAATGGCGAACGGGACCAGCCAGAGTAAAAACCCAAATGCTAATGCTTTTAAATATGGGATTTTCAATTCCTCACCCATCGATAGTATAGTAGACGATATTAATAAGGGTTAGTGTCATGGGCGCTGGTTAAAAGGCAACGTATTTCAAATTGTGGAGCGTTTTTTATAATGATGAGCGATGAGAATGTCAGGACTTTCGTTAGAAATACACTGGGCTGCGACTGCGACGAGGAAGTCTTCCGGCACATCGAGAACGAGCACGGCGCGAGCGTGGCCGGCTACACGTTGAGGAATAAGATCAACGTAGGTAACCGCCTGCTGGTCTATATCGCCGAGCCCGGCGACCTGGAGAAGACATTGCCAGAACTCGTCAATGCAGGTAGAGACGAGAGGGACGCCCGCGGCTATAACCGGTTCAGGCTGGTGCTGGTGTCGGACGACGCGGCTCTAAAGGAACGGGCGTTTAAGGCGTTTAAAAAGCTGCCGGCGGCCGATGAGAAAATACACCTGCATGTCGTGGGGAAAGCTGGCATAGTGGGGCTGTAAAAAAATATTTATACATGAGTTTGCCTAAAAATATTTTTGCAGACGTGATCTGCGAGTGTAATTAAAATGAGAGACAGTGGAAGTATCGGCCGGAGAAACTTCGGCCCCAGAGAAATGCACAAGGCAACTTGTTCAGACTGTGGTAAAGAATGTGAAGTACCGTTCGTACCCGCGGAGGGGCGGCCAGTCTATTGCAGGGACTGCTTACCGAAGCACAGGAAGCCAAGGCCCCAGTGACCAGCTTTTCATTTCATAGCTCATAAAAGTTCATTTTATTGCGAAGATCCGTCTTTGCCTTTTTTTATTTTGGATGTTGCAAGCAGTTAGTCCACAATATTTAATATTATTAAAGTAAAATTGACTTATCCACTGGTGGCTGATGTGAGGTTGCGAAAAGAGCTGACGGATATTGCGCCCTGCGCGCATGGTGGTAAGGCCTTTGAGATAGCCGGCCGCCTGGGCGTTAAAGAGGAGGCGCTGCTCGATTTCAGCGTGAACCTGAACCCGTACATGCCCCTGGAGGCCGGGGATGCGCTTCGGAGCGCTTTTCGTTCGGTCTATTCCTATCCCGATAATTACTATAGCCGTTTTCGGGAGAGCGCCGCCCGTTTCACGGGGGTCAGGCCGGAAAATATCATACCGGGCAACGGCTCGACCGAGATCATCCGGCTCATCGCCGAATGCGCTATCGATAAGGGCGACATTGCCGCCATTCCCTGCCCCACCTTCGGCGAGTACGAGCAGCAGTGCCGGCTCTTCGGCGCCGCCATCCGGTACATCCGCTTTAGCGATATAGTCAACAAGAATTACTGGCACCTGGATGGCTGCCGCATCGTTTTCATCTGTAATCCGAATAACCCCGACGGCCGGCTTATACAGCGTAAAGACGTCGAAGTTATCGTCAGCCATTGTCGGGAAAAGGATGTCATCGCCGTCGTGGACGAGGCGTTCGTCGACCTCGCCGACCCGGCGCAGAGCGTGGCACGGCTCGTCGAGGAGTACGATAATCTGCTGGTCATGCGATCCCTGACCAAGTGCTTTGCAATCCCCGGCCTGAGACTGGGCTTTGGCATTTCCGATAAAGCGTCTGCCGAAGTGCTCAATAACGCCCGCCTGACCTGGAACCTGGACAGTATCGCCGCCGAGACAGGCATATATTATATGGATAACGCCGACTCGCACCTGGAAGTGTCCCGTGCCTTCGTGAAGCGTGAAAGGGAATGGCTTGCAAAAGCCATCGGTTCCATTAAAGGCATTAAGCCGCTTCCGGCCAGCGCGAACTATTTTCTCATCGACGTGGCCGGCACCGGCATGATGTCCGGCGAGTTCGCCGGCAGGATGCTCGGCGAGGGCGTCGTCGTCCGGGACTGCAGCTCGTTCTCGATGTTGGGCGATACGTACATCCGGCTCGCCGTCAGGGCCCGGGAGGAGAACGAACGGCTAGTCGCTGCACTGCGCAGGGTTGCTCATGATCATTAAATTCATTATGGAAGCGTTCCTGCTCGCCGTCGCCTTTGACCTTATTTTTGGCGAGCCCCGGCCCTTGTTCCACCCCACGGTCTGGATCGGCACGCTCATCGGCTTTCTGGACAGGCATGCGCCGAAGAGCCTCAAGCGGACTTATGGCGTCCTGATGGCGCTTTTTTGCATTTGCCTGGCCGCCATCGCCGGCTATATTATTCCCTTGTTACTGTACCAGGTATCGCCGCTCGTAGCGCTCCTGGTCACGGCATATTTGCTCAAATCGACCTTCAGCCTTTCATTCTTATGGCAGATATCCGGCGATATTCACCTCGACCTGAAGGCGGGTAAGCTCGACGCGGCAAGAGCAAAGCTCCCGGCGCTCGTGGGGCGGGACGTGAGTAAACTCGACGAGGGCCGGATGGCCTCCTGCGTCATCGAGTCTCTGGGCGAAAGCTTCGTCGACGGCATTTTTTCTCCTGTATTCTATTTCGTCATTTTCGGCCTGCCCGGCGCCATGGCTTACCGGGCCATCAACACGCTCGACTCCATGGTCGGGTACAAGGACGAGAAGCACAGGGAAGTCGGCTGGGCTTCGGCGCGCATCGACGATATAGCGAACTTCATCCCCGCCCGGCTCGCTGTGCTGCTCATGGCCCTGATGTCAGGCCATCCCATACGAAGCGTAAAAATAGCCATGAGGGACGGCGGGAACGCTCCCAGCATTAACTCGGGCTACCCGATGGCTGCGTTCGCCGGCGCCCTGGGGCTGAGGCTCGAAAAATCAGGCTATTATGTGCTCGGCGAAGGCTTAAAGCCCTGTGGCGTCGATGATATACCGGAAGCCATTTGGCTTAACAGGCTTCTGGCGGCGACGCTGGTGATCATTATAGTCGCCATAATTTGCTTTACGCCGCTGCCGCTGCTCTGAGGTGGACGATGGATACGCAGCAATTCTTCAAAGGGTTGAGGTCTGGCATAGGCTTTCTAACCACCCTCCCCATGGGCTGGGACGAGAAGGGCTTTGATGTCTTCTTTAGACACATTTACTTTTTCGTTCTCGTGGGCACTTTCATCGGCGTCATACTGGGTGTCATCGGCGTCATTTTCCAGTGGCTCATTCCCGCGCCGCTCATACCCGTGCTCGTCATCGCGATAATTTACCTCCTCACGGGCATCAATCACCTGGACGGCCTCTCGGACTTCGGCGACGGCTTCATCGCCTCGGGCACAAAGGAGAAGAAGCTGGCCGCCATGAAGGACGCCCACGCGGGCGCCGGAGGCATATTGTTCATCGGCATGGACTTATTATTCTTATATGCGGCCGTATCGATGTTTGCCGGCATGGGGGGATTTTATCTTTTCGCCGGCCTCATCATCGCCGAGGTCTGCGCGAAGGTTTGCATGACCTCCGCCGCCACTTTCGGAAAAAGCCTCCCGTCCGGCATGGGCAAATCCCTCATGGATAAGACGAAAAAGGAGCACTATATGCTCGGGCTCGCCATCGCCTTATTGATCTGTGTTATCGTCGCCGGCTTCTCTGCGGCGCCGTGGTTCAGGCCTCTTTATGCATTGGCCGGTTTCCTGGCATTATCCGTATCGGTGGCCCTGGGCTTTTTCATCGCCGACCTGGCGGAGCGGAACTTCGGCGGCGTCAACGGCGATGTCATGGGGGCGGCCAACGAGATAGGCAGAATTGCGGCGCTGGTGGTGCTGGGGATACTGATATGGAAGCTCTGGTAATGGCGGGCGGCAAAGGCACCCGAATGGGCGGCGGCGAGAAGCCCCTGATGCCTCTGTTAGGGAGGCCGATGATCTCCTATGTTTTAGACGCTTTATCGGGCAGCCAGTGGATTAATAAGATATATGTGGCCGTATCGCCGGACGTGTTCCGGACAGCGGAATATTTGAAAAACGACAGTGAATTAACGCTGGTGATGACACCCGGCTCGGGCTATGTCGAGGATATGGTCTACGCAATTAAAGCCCTTAGATTTTATAAGCCGGTGCTTATCATCTCGGCGGACCTGCCGCTGGTCACTTCGGACGTGATCGACCGGGTAGTCGACGCTTATGAAAAATGTGGCAGAGAGGCGCTATCAGTCCGCGTGGACGCGGGCCTGGCGCCCTGGCCCCCGGATATAATCTTGAATGATACGGAAAGGCCGACCATACCGGCTGGCATCAACGTGGTTCATGGCGCCTACATAGACCGGGCCCAGCATGAGTATATAATGGTCATAAATGACGCGGCGCTGGCCGCAAACGTGAATTACCGAAAGGATTTAATGTCGTGCGGGCCATTATTGGCGAATAGGCAGGGAAAGAGCGAGCATGAAAAAAAATGACGAGTATGCCGGTAAGAAGTGGGTCGTGCCCTACAAGAACATCGTAGCTATCCACGATGGCGAAGGCTACGTTGAGATCGTGGAGCAGACCAACTGCTTCGGCGGCGCCTGCTGGGCCCGGTACCACTATCAGCGCACGAGCCCGCTCATCGTGAGTGTCCGGAACGTCGGGAATACGATGCGGTATCTTACCCGTGTGGGTAAAGAGGAGCTTAACCTTACGCCGTCCATAGCGGCCGCGGGGATCGAGGCGGTCGAAGTTGGCGACGATACGATCTCTATTACTTATGCAGGCCTGGGCGGGGGCGGCGTCGGTGCGACCATCAGCCGGGCCCTCGCCGAGGACGTTATCGATTATGATCATACGGAGATCGGCGGGAGCCGGAGTAGCAAGGGCACCATTGTCCTGCCAAAGAGAAAGCGCGTCCTGATCGGCGTCGACGATACGGACACGAAGGAGGAGGGCGCTACCTGGTCGCTTATTCACAATATCGCGACCGAGCTGAGCGGTAAGAACGCCTATTATATCTCGCATGCGCTCGTCCAGCTATACCCTGTGCCCTTTAAGACGCAGAACTGCGTCTCGACGGTCGTCGAGTTCGCCTGCCTGGACGAAGGCCGGCTCATCCGGGATTTCGAGTCGCTGCTGAGGAAGTATACGCTGTCCGACGAAACCGGGATGGTCGCGCTGGCAAAGTTCGACGCGGAAGCGCTCCGGGAGTACGGCAGGCTTGTCAAGCAGAAGCAGATCTCCAGGGAAACGGCCGAGAAGGCGGCTGTCGAGTCTGAGGCGGAGATAGTGATAAATGGCCGGGGCGTCATCGGGGCCCTGGCGTCGCTGCCCTATTTCGCTAACCCGATGGAATCGGTGATCCTGTAATGCTTCTGGATGCCCGGAAGAAAGCTGAGCTGATCTCTGCAGGCGGCGTGGAGATCGACGAGCCGATACGCTCTCACTTGAGCCGCTCCACTGCCGGGCCGGGAGCAGGCCTGGACTCATTCTTCTTTCATTCTGGGTCGCACCGTGTGAGGCTTGGCGTCCGGAAGTCTTCCCCTTTTAAGGCTATATCGAAGGGCGATGAGATAGTCATTTTTAAGAATGGACGGGAGTTCGCAACCGGCCGGATCGAGGATGCCATCGCCCACTGCCCCGAGCAGGTCTATGTTACCGTGAGCGAGCGCTGCGTTTTTGATTGTAAGTTCTGCCCCGTTCCGAAATTGCATGGCCAAATTAAAACGCTCGACGAGGTTAAGAAGCTCGCTGACAAGGGGCTTAAAGCGCCGTCGTTCAAGGCAATTTCGATCACGTCCGGCGTATGGAAGTCGCCCGAAGAGGAAGTACGGCGCGTCGCCGAAATGGTAAAAGAGCTGAGGAAGTACAATGTCCCTATCGGCGTTTCGGTTTATGCGACGGACGATTCCTCCGAGATCCTGAAGGACGCTGGAACCGTTGAGGTCAAGTACAACGTCGAGACCATCGACCCGGGCATCTTCGAGAAAGTATGCCCCGGCTTATCGCTCGACGAAATCAAGAAAGCCCTGGAGCACGCCGTTACGGTCTTCGGGCGCAACCACGTGTTCACCAACATCCTGATCGGCCTTGGAGAGACCGACGGGGCGGTCATCGCCGCCATCGAGGAGTTCGCCGCTAAAGGCATAATCCCCGTGCTGAGAAAAGTCAATCCCCACCCGCTGCGTGCCGGCGAAGTCTACATCGAGGACGTGAGCGATGAAAGGCTGCTAAAGCTGGCCGAGGCCGAGCGCAAAATACTCGATAAAAATGGGCTGAGGGCCGATAAGGCGCTTACCGGCTGCCTCATGTGCACCGGGTGCGACGTCACGCCGCACCGGGACGTTTAAAATTAATTTCCAACCATTTTTGAGTAAATGAACTCTACGGTATCCTCGATCTTCTCCTTCGGCACGCCCTTGAGGATCGTGGCCGCGGCGATACCGCCCGCCCCGACGCCTTCCTTGACCATGCCCTTCTCATAGGCCAGCAGTCCGGTATATTTCGACCGGGCGAAGGACAGGTTTGATACTATGACCGGGATGTTCACGCCGGCGTTCTTGAGGATGCCGAACAGGCTCGAGGTACTGTCCTCGACCACCCAGCGCGTCGTGCTCAGGGCGAGGTCGGCCTTGCTGATGTCCATCATCTTTGATATCAATATGGAAACGACCGCCATCTGCGTGCCACCCGCCAATATAATGGGTATGCCCTGTGCACCCTCGACCAGGCCTATGGTAGCGGCCATCATCGGGTCGCCGACGGCCTCGATGGC